>JBIIGO010000055.1:0-7496 GCA_044236405.1 Aurantimicrobium sp. | reverse complement strand
AGTTCTCAGCGGAGACCCGCACGAACGCCTCTCACATAATGTGAACTTTACGTTCCCGGGATGCCAAAGTGACTCTCTGTTGTTTTTACTCGATGCCCAAGGAATCTCTGTCTCGACCGGTTCTGCCTGTCAGGCAGGGGTAGCAGAACCATCACATGTTCTCTTGGCAATGGGTCATGATGAACGCGGTGCAACCTCCGCTTTACGCATCACCCTCGGCCACACCACCACACAAGTAGAGATTGATGCTTTTCTTGCTGCATTGCCCGAAGCGGTCGAACGCGCTCGCCGAGCTGGCGTTAGCGCTTAAACTTGATTTATGCGTGTTTTAGCAGCAATGAGTGGCGGAGTTGATTCCGCTGTTGCTACTGCGCGCGCAGTAGAGGCAGGACATGATGTTGTCGGAGTGCATTTAGCCCTCTCACGCATGCCTGGAACCTTGCGCACCGGCTCTCGAGGGTGTTGCACCATCGAAGATTCGATGGATGCTCAACGTGCAGCAACACTATTGGGGATTCCTTACTATGTGTGGGATTTTTCGGAACGCTTTAAGTCCGATGTGGTCGATGATTTTATTTCTGAATACCAAGCAGGAAGAACTCCTAATCCCTGCATGCGGTGCAATGAAAAAATCAAGTTTGCGGCTCTGATGGAAAAAGCTCTTGCGTTAGGTTTCGATGCGGTCTGCACAGGCCATTACGCCAACGTTGTTGATGACGGGAATGGCAATCTTGAACTTCACCGCGCCAGCGCCTGGGCCAAAGATCAGTCGTATGTTCTTGGCGTTCTCACCAGCGATCAGCTCGCACATGCTTTTTTCCCTTTAGGGGACACTCCGTCCAAAGACCTGGTTCGTAAAGAAGCAGCAGAGCGAGGCTTGACGGTCGCAAACAAACCAGACAGTCACGATATTTGTTTTATTCCTGATGGGGATACTCGCGGATGGTTAGCCGACAAGGTCGGTGTTTCTGAGGGCGAGATTATCGACCTGGAGGGAAACACCCTAGGAACCCACGAGGGAACAGCCGGATTTACTATTGGCCAACGCAAAGGGTTGCAGATTGGCAGACCTGCACCCGATGGTCAACCACGTTTTGTCCTCGACATTAGACCGGTGACAAACCAGGTCGTTGTAGGGCCTAAGGAAGCATTAGATATCACTGAGATTGCCGGCGTGAGCTACACCTGGTGTGGAGCCGAGCCAAAGAACCCTGAGGTTGCCTTCGACATCGAGGTTCAAATCAGGGCCCACGCTGATCCCGTTCCTGCCACCGCTCAACTTGTCGGCGAGGAAATCGTTGTCATCCCTAAAGAACCCTTGAACTCCGTGGCAACTGGGCAGACAGCGGTGATGTATGTCGGAACACGTGTTCTTGGCCAGTTCACTATTTCTCGCACAGTGAGTGCACTTATTCAGGTCGATACCGCACAGGTTTCGGTATGAGCATGGATCCAGAGATCTCAGCTAAGCCTGAGAGCTTTGACGAAGCTCAGCGTGAGGCCGAGGAGCTGACCAGTGCCATTGTGGACGCACGTGATGCGTATTACAACCGCGACCAGAGCCTGATTGATGACCAGCGTTATGACGGTTTAATTCGCCGCCTGGAACATTTAGAGCAGCTATACCCACAACTCCAGGGTCAAGATTCTCCGACGCTTTCTGTCGGGGGCTCAGCAACAACATTGTTCTCTCCGGTTACCCATGCGGCCAGAATGATGAGCTTAGACAACGTTTTTTCTCCCGAGCAGTTCGAGGACTGGGCTCAGCGGGTGTACAAAGACTCAGGGCAACATCCGAGGTTCTTGTGCGAACTCAAGATTGATGGCCTAGCCATCAATCTTCGGTATGAGTCCGGTCGACTCATCAGTGCCGCCACCCGTGGCGATGGCGTGGTGGGGGAAGATGTCACCGCTAACGTGCTGACAATCTCCTCTATCCCCAGAACACTCGCCGGTAATGACGTTCCCGACTTAGTTGAAATCCGTGGCGAAATCTTTTTCCCCGTTAAAGCCTTCAGGACACTCAATGCGGAACTTGCTGCAGCAGGGGACAAAGTGTTTGCGAATCCGAGAAACGCTGCCAGTGGTTCGCTCCGACAAAAAGATTCCACCAAAACAGCATCAAGGCCCCTGCAGATGCTGGTGCATGGAATCGGTGCGTGGGAAAACGAACCTGTCTCCACACAGTCTGAGGTGTATGAGCTACTGACGTCGTGGGGGCTACCCACATCTACCCACTACAGGGTTGTCGAGACTGCAGAACAGGCTTTGTCTTTCATCGAAGAGATGGGGCATGCCAGAGAAAGCTTTGAGCACGAAATGGACGGCATCGTCATTAAAGTTGATGACTTGGCCATTCAGCGAGAACTCGGGGCTACCAGCCGAGCACCACGGTGGGCCATTGCCTACAAATATCCACCTGAGCAGGTCAATACCAAGCTGCTAGATATTCGCGTCAGTGTGGGCCGAACTGGACGGGCAACACCCTATGCGGTTGTTGAGCCCGTTACCGTTGCCGGTTCCACGGTAGAGTTTGCAACCCTCCACAACCAAGACGTAGTTAAAGCCAAGGGTGTTTTAATTGGCGATACCATCGTGATTCGCAAAGCTGGCGACGTGATCCCCGAAGTATTGGGCCCTGTTGTCGAATTACGTGACGGATCAGAACGTCCCTTTGTGATGCCGGAAGCCTGCCCGGAGTGTGGTTCACTTCTTGCTCCGGCGAGTGAGGGCGATGTTGATCTGCGCTGCCCCAACCAGAAAAGCTGCCCGGCCCAAGTGCGCGGCCGCGTCGAACATATTGGCAGCAGAGGTGGCCTCGATATTGAAGGTCTAGGGGAGGTAGCCGCTCAGGCACTGACAAACCACAAAGACGGCGAAGAACCACCTCTGAAAACTGAGGCCGAGCTTTTCTCGTTGACACTGGAAGACCTGATGAAGGTTCCCTACTTTGTCAATGCCGACGAAACAGCGTCAAAAAACGCCATCGAGCTGATCGCCAACCTTGATGACGCAAAAACGAAGCCGTTGTGGCGACTATTGGTGTCGCTCAACATCCGTCATGTTGGTCCTGTGGCAGCGAGGGCTCTCGCTACTCATTTCGGTTCTCTCGAGGCAATTAAGTCTGCGAGTGCAGAAGAACTTGAAGCTGTTGACGGCGTGGGACTGATTATTGCGGAGTCTGTGAAGCGCTGGCTTGAAGTGGATTGGCATCAAGACATCATTTCTCAGTGGACTTCTGCTGGGGTTCACTTCGCGATCGATGGCCACCCTGGACCAGGAGCATCCGAGGGGATTCAAGGGCCCTGTTCTGGCTTAACAATTGTCGCAACAGGCACATTAGAAGGATTCACCCGAGAAGGCGCCCAAGAAGCCATCATTGCTGCCGGCGGCAAAGCAGCCTCGAGCGTCTCCGCCAAAACTGATTATGTTGCCGCAGGTCCCGGGGCGGGATCCAAGCTTGCAAAAGCGGAGGAATTAGGTATTCCTGTGCTCAATGCCAGCGAATTTGCTCTCTTGGTTAGCCAGGGGCCCACTGCTCTCACACCTCGAGGTTGAGACGTCGTCACTGCGGATATTCATCATTGTGGGGACGTTCCATCCATTTAGTAAATCGATGTACTACATTGGAAATGCGAAGCTCCCTCACTCAAGCGGTACACGAAGTGTGCCGCTTGAGTCGTCTCTAGTGACGTGTTCGGGGAGCTAGTTCTGACCGGTAAACTTGAGCCTTATGTCTGACATTTCTGCCGAACAGGTTCAACACCTGGCGCATTTGGCCCGTATTGACCTCAGCGAAGCTGAAATTGCCACGATGACCACTGAGTTATCGCAGATTATGGATTCTGTCGCTTCAGTTCAGGCTGTGGCCACCCCTGATGTTCCTGCCACAAGCCACCCAATTCCGCTGACGAACGTGTATCGCCCAGATGTCGTCGCCGATGTGATTCCTACCGAAGAAGCACTCAAGGCAGCTCCAGAGCATGATGGCAGCCGATTCAAAGTGTCTGCCATTTTGGGGGAGGAACAGTAAATGACTGACCTCATTCGATCCACTGCTGCTGAACTTGCTCAGCACCTCGCCGATGGAAACGTTACGTCGGTAGAGATTACTCAGGCGCATCTTGATCGCATTGCCCAGGTTGATGGAGATGTGCACGCGTTTTTGCACGTCAACCCTGAACTCTCTCTTGCTGCTGCACGTGACTCTGATCAACGCCGCAGCACTGGTGAATCACGTGGTTCTTTAGACGGTGTCCCCGTGGCCATTAAAGATGTGTTGGTCACCACGGATATGCCCTCGACGTCGGGGTCGAAAATTCTTGAGGGTTGGATGTCGCCCTATGACGCAACCCCTGTCGTGAAATTGCGTGAAGCAGGTTTGATTCCCCTGGGTAAAACCAATATGGATGAATTTGCTATGGGGTCCTCTACTGAGCACTCAGCATATGGCCCAACCCGTAACCCGTGGGATTTGGATCGCATTCCTGGAGGCTCAGGTGGAGGGTCAGCGGCAGCTGTCGCCGCCTATGAAGCACCTTTTGCGTTGGGTTCGGACACCGGTGGATCTATTCGCCAGCCCGCTCACATCACGGGAACAGTTGGAGTAAAGCCCACGTATGGTGGTGTTTCTCGCTATGGTGCAATTGCCTTGGCGTCCAGCTTGGACCAGATTGGCCCTGTCTCGAGAACTGTTCTGGACTCCGCGCTGTTGCACGATGTCATCAAAGGTCATGATCGTCATGATTCAACGTCGCTTCGCGATGTGTGGCCGTCGTTTGAAGAGGCTGTCAAGAATTCAAACGTTGCCGGTGTGAAAATCGGTGTTATTGATCAGCTGGATGGCGAGGGTTTTCAGCCAGGAGTTCTCTCCCGTTTCCATGAAGCCCTCGAGCTTTTGAAAGCTGAAGGCGCAGAAATCGTTAATGTTTCATTACCGAGCTTGGAGTATGCGGTCGCTGCGTATTATTTGATTCTTCCTGCTGAAGCATCTAGTAACTTGGCCAAGTTTGACTCCGTACGTTTTGGTTTGCGCGTGCAACCAGAAGGCGGCGGAACTGTTGAAGACGTTATGGCGGCAACTCGTGAAGCAGGATTTGGCCCAGAAGTAAAGCGCCGCATTATTTTGGGAACCTATGCACTCTCAGCCGGGTATTACGACGCCTATTACGGCAGTGCTCAGAAAGTACGCACGCTGGTACAGCGTGATTTTGATGCAGCATTTAGCCAGGTCGATGTTTTAGCTTCCCCGACAGCACCCACAACTGCGTGGAAGCTCGGAGAGCAACTGGACGACCCTTTGGCAATGTGGCGCGGTGATATCGCCACAATTCCAGCCAACTTGGCTGGAATCCCTGGAATTAGTCTTCCTGCCGGGCTGGCAGACGAAGATGGTCTTCCCGTCGGTATTCAGTTCTTAGCTCCTGCTCGGGAAGATGCACGCTTGTATAACGTGGGTGCAGTCCTTGAGAAATTGCTTGAACACAAGTGGGGACATCCTCTGCTCAGCCAAGCTCCAGAGTTGACCGGAGGTGCACGCTAATGGCCCAGGCAAAATTGATGGATTATGACAAAGCCCTAGAGCTATTCGAACCTGTCCTCGGGTTCGAAGTTCACGTTGAACTCTCGACGAAAACAAAAATGTTTTCTGCTGCGCCAAACAATTTTGGTTCAGAACCGAACACCAACATCACGCCAACCTGTTTGGGGCTTCCCGGGTCGCTGCCTGTGGTTAACGAGGAGGCAGTGCGTTATTCAATTAGCTTGGGGCTAGCTTTAGATTGCGATATTCGCCCCTCGTCGTCTTTTGCCAGAAAGAACTACTTTTATCCTGACCTTGCAAAGAATTACCAGATCTCTCAGTACGACGAACCGATTGCTGAAAATGGCACTGTTGATGTTGAACTTCCAAGCGGGAAAATCTTCACTGTCCAGATTGAGCGTGCTCACATGGAAGAAGATGCAGGAAAACTCACCCACGTGGGTGGCTCTACTGGCCGGATTCAAGGTGCCGAATATTCCCTCGTGGACTACAACCGTGCTGGTGTGCCATTAGTTGAGATTGTCACTCGCATGATTGAGGGGGCTGAACATGAAGCGCCCGAGCTAGCCAAAGCATATGTGGCTACTATCCGTGACATCGTCATTGCATTAGGAATTTCTGACGCCAAGATGGAGCGCGGAAATCTTCGCTGTGATGCAAACGTATCGTTGCGCCGCAGAGGCTCTGATGTGTTGGGAACACGTACCGAAACAAAAAACGTGAATTCTCTTCGTTCTGTTGAGCGTGCTGTTCGCTATGAAATTCAACGCCAAGCACAAATCTTGGAGGATGGTGGAACCATCATCCAAGAAACTCGACACTGGCATGAAGATACTGGTCGAACCAGCGCAGGCCGACCTAAGTCTGACGCCGATGACTACCGCTATTTTCCTGAACCGGACCTACTTCCAGTTGTGCCAGACCCTGCTTTGATTGAAGAGCTGCGTGCGGCGCTGCCAGAAAAGCCGGCTGAGCGCCGCCGTCGCCTCAAATCCGAGTGGGGCTTTACTGACCTTGAATTCCAAGATGTCGTGAACTCTGGATTGCTCAACGAAATCAGTGCCACCGTTGCTGCGGGAGCCTCAGCTCAAGCAGCACGTAAATGGTGGACTGGTGAAATTGCTCGTTTGGCGAATGCCTCTGACGGCGATGAAGGTATTGATATCTCCCCTGAGCAGGTGGCGGAGCTTCAACAGCTCGTTGATGAAGGAACGCTGAACGATCGTCTCGCTCGGCAAGTGCTCGAGGCTGTCGCTGCGGGAGAAGGATCTCCTCGCGAGATAGTAGATGCCCAGGGCCTTGCCGTTGTCAGCGATGACGGTGCCCTTATTGCCGCTATCGATGAGGCACTTTCGGCGCAACCTGATGTCCTGGAGAAAATCAAAGAAGGCAAGGTTCAAGCTGCAGGCGCTGTTATTGGCGCAGTCATGAAAGCGATGCAGGGTAAAGCAGATGCGGCACGCGTCAGAGAGCTTGTTCTCGAACGCGCGGAAGCACTTTAGAATTGTCTTATGCGCATTTTTGAATTTGTTATTGCCTTCGCACTTTTTGCAGCAAGCTTTTGGGCAATGGGTGCAGCGTTTATTCCTGAGTTTGCAGGTCTTGAGGTCTTGATGTTTACCCTCGGTCTTGGCCTGATGACCGTGTCATTCTGGCTGCCGACGCGTCGCCGTTTTAGGGACTAAAACGCCCACTATTCTGCACGTCGACATGGATGCGTTCTTCGCATCCGTCGAAGTATTGTCTCGTCCAGACGTCGTGGGTAAACCTGCCGTTGTAGCTCATGATTCCCCGCGCAGTGTGGTCACGAGTGCAACATACGAGGCCAGGGCATTAGGTATTCGTTCGGCTATGCCGCTGGCTATGGCCAAACAATTAGCCCCAAGCGTCATTGTTCTTGAACCTCATATGCCCACCTACCGGGAATATTCTCGGAAAGTCATGGCTGTTTTTC
>JBIIGO010000098.1:0-3876 GCA_044236405.1 Aurantimicrobium sp. | reverse complement strand
GGAATTTTGATCAGTTACTAGAGCGCATCACACGTGCAGGAAAAATTGGTGCCTACGCACCACAAGCAATCCCAAGCACATAGCCCTCATACCTTCTGGGCGTCTGAGTGAGAGTGGTTTAGCCGACTTTACGTGCACGGCGCGCAGCAAGTTCATCGCTGGCGTCAATGGTGGAAGCTGTGATTTCAACCAGACTGGTCTCAACTTCACGCAATACCTTGCCAATAGCAATACCGAAAACTCCTTGACCACGGCTGACAAGGTCGATTACCTCATCATTTGTGGTGCATAAATAGATACTTGCACCATCGCTCATCAGTGTGGTTTGAGCCAAATCGTAAATACCAGCTGAGCGTAGTTGGTCAACAGCAGCACGGATTTGCTGTAAAGAAATACCGGTATCCAATAAACGCTTGACAAGTTTCAAGACGAGGATGTCGCGGAAACCATAGAGACGTTGTGATCCGGAACCAGATGCATCGCGGACAGTAGGAACAACGAGTTCGGTGCGTGCCCAGTAATCAAGCTGGCGGTAAGTGATACCGGCAGCCTTAGCTGCCTCAGCGCCCCGGTAGCCAGCGTTCTCATCGCGTTCGGGCATGCCGTCGCTGAAGAGCACATCGAGCTCATAACGAGAGTTCTCGTCGCGCTTGACTTCATTCATTTCTTCAGCCCTTACCGTGTGAACTAAAAACCTTAAGGTTCAAGTTTTAGTTGAAACTTTGTGTATTCAACTTAGCGACAGTTTTTAATCGTGTCGGGGATTTAAAGCTAGTGTGCCGTTTCGGCGTGTCGCAAGTAGCAGTCTTAGCGTGTCTGTTCAGTGATGATTTCGCGCAGTAGTTGGACTCTCATTACCTCAAGGTGGCGTGAGATTTCGTGAGCACGTTCTATCGAGCGAGCTTTACTCGCAGGATCTTGACGGTGGCTCACTGGCGCAATCGCACGCTCGATGAGTGAGTACTCTCGTTCAGCAGAGGCACGCATAGTGCGTAAGTGACGAGGCTCAATACCCGAGCGTTGCAATTCTGCCAGAGACGTCAACACCGCTACATCTTCGTCCCCATAAGAATCAGAAGGCTTGAGCAATGAGGCAGAGACGGCATCTTGCAAAAGGTTGGTGGATGCTCCGCACACCTTGACAAATTCGTCCCGGGTATACCGTGTAGGGGTACTTAAGAGGGAATCCGCTGAAAGCCCTGTAGCAGAAGGTAAAGCTGGATTTTTACCGGCAGCAATGTCATCTAAGTGCTGGCGAATAACTTTCAAGGGAAGATAGTGATCACGCTGCATGGTCAAAATCAATCGAAGAAGGTCGACGTGATCAGCGGAAAACTTTCGGTAGCCCGATGGTGTGCGCTCGGGAGTGATCAAACCTTGCTCTTCAAGAAAGCGAAGTTTCGAAGGGGTGAGATCTGGAAAATCTGGGGAAAGCTTTGCCAGAACCTGCCCGATGCTGAGTAAGCCTCTGACGGTTCCGGTTTTACGAACTGCTGTTGCCATGTCTCTTATGCACCCCTGGCTAGATCAATGCGAGAGGCATAGAAGGTGAGATGGTACTTTCCCACCTGAACTTCATCGCCGTCTGAGAGGTCGTGGCGCTCCATACGCTCACCTTCGTGATACGTTCCGTTCATCGAACCGACATCACGAACTTCGAACTGAGTGCCATTGCGACAAAATTCTGCGTGGCGCCTCGAAACCGTGACATCATCCAGAAAAATATCTGATTCGGGATGACGACCTGCAGTCGTCATATCTGAATCCAAAAGAAAACGTGCGCCTAATCCGGGCCCGCGCCGAACAATCAATAATGCACTGCCACTGGGAAGAGCTGCAATGGCCGACTGTTCTTCTGCGGTAACGTCGACTGCTTCGAGGGCTTTAACCTGCTGAAGGAATGCTTCAGAGAAAGCTGCAGTGACGTCTGGCTGTGGGTGAGAAGCCGCTGCGTTGGCGTCTGTGCCAGATTCGGAAGCGTTCACTTCTCCCCTTTCGTCTAGTTCACACTACAAGACTTTTTGCTCCAAGAAAACATGAACTTTATCTCTGCCACCTGGAGGAAGAAAGAGCAGGGATAAGGACGTTACTCAGGATAGATAAACGTTTACTTCTTTGGCTCCGTGGAATGTGTCTCTACAACACAAAAGGTGCTTAGGAGGAGTACCTTCTTCCTAAGCACCTCTTGCGAAAAAGCCTGCTAGAGAGTTACCTCGTTGAGCTTTCCGGTTGCAACATCGAAAACAAATCCTCGGACAGAATCTTTGAGCGGGATGAAAGGTGACTCTTTGATTCGGCGAATGGATTGCTTGACGTCCTCTGCCGCGTCGGGAAATGCTTCTGCAGCCCAGGCGGGGCGAATTCCAGTGTCTTCAAGAATGCTTTGCTTGAAGGCGTCGTCGGTAAATGTCACCATGCCACAGTCGGTGTGATGGATCAAGATGATTTCTTGGGTACCAAGCAACCGCTGGCTAATGGCCAAAGACCTGATTTCATCCTCGGTGACCACTCCTCCGGCGTTACGAATAACGTGTGATTCACCCTCACCCAAACCGAGAACACCGTAGACGTTAATACGTGCGTCCATGCAAGCCAAGACAGCAACCTGTTTTGACGGCGGAAGAGGAAGCGGACCACTAAACGTGGCAGCGTATTTTTCGTTATTTGCAAGAAGTTCATCAGTAACGCTCATGTCATGTCCTTTGTACGAGATATTCGCGTGCATGATTACGCACGCGTCTTGGACAATGTATTCGTTTGCTCCACGTCGTGCTTGTTTGTTACGTGGAGATCAGTTTTTGTTTCATTAGGTGACGAATTGTGACAAGCCCTCGTCGAGCCCAAAGGTATCTCTACCAGCTTGTTCTGGTGTTTTCCTGCTCGATAACAAGCTGGAGGTCAGAGAGCTTTCGCATTCCCGCCAAAGGCTGCGCCATACGATGGTTACCTCGTATTTTTGGTTCTACACGAGCTAGAAACGACCAATAACCGCCAGTAAAAGGGCAGGCATTTTCACCCACACGTATTTTGGGATTGAACGGACATCCGGAACAAAAATTACTCATGGTGTTGATGTAGGCGCCACCAGAGGTATAGGGCTTAGTTGCCACCATTCCCCCATCGGCAAATTGGCTCATACCAACAACGTTGGCCGGCATCACCCATGGAGTTCCATCCACGAATGCTGAAGTAAACCAGTCATTGAGCTCTTGAGGATTGATACCTCGTTGCAGTGCAAAGTTACCCAAAATCATCAACCGTTGAATGTGATGGGCATATCCGGTTTCTCCCACGGAGCTCAACACATGTTTCATGCACGCAGACTGCACGTTTTCTCCATCGAGATCCCACCACTGCTGTGGCAAGGGCTCATGCGCATCAAGGAAGTTATTATCTTCCACATAATTTGGGCCTAAATGCCAATACAGGTGCCATACCCAATCCCGCCATCCAGCAATTTGTCGTACTACAGCCTCCACGCTGCCCAATGGAGCAACGCCGCGTTCGTACGCGGCTATACACGCATCAATGAACTCCTGAGGGTGAAGCAGCCCAAGGTTCATAGGAACACTCAGCATTGAATGTGCCATCACAGGGTCAGTAGACAAACTCGCATCTTCAAAGGGACCAAAATCCATCAGGCGGGTCTCAATAAAATCTGTGAGCGCCAGGAGTGCTTCTTCTCGGGTTGCGGCGAATCTGCGTGGTCCGTCTTGACCAATCAAGGTAATCTCACCTGCTTGTGACCACATGGTGAGGTCACGTCTTACCTGTGCATCGATCTCATCCTCAGTTGGCCTCCACGGCTCGGGCAACCCTAAGTTGAGTGCCCCTTTGGGTGGTGGCTGTCTGTTGTCGTGGTCGTAGTTGTATTTA
>JBIIGO010000097.1:0-3970 GCA_044236405.1 Aurantimicrobium sp. | reverse complement strand
AACGGGGACTTTTCCGTAGACGTTACCAATCCACACCACAGTGGTCACACGAGAGGTAGAGCCCAAGATCCAGTTGTGTTCAGCATTTTCCGCGGTTCCAGTTTTGACGATCCAAGGGATGCCATCGCCAACGTTTGTTTGCGAACCAGTACCGCCAGCAGTGTGAACATTTTCCATACCGAAGGCTAAAGTGCGAGCTACTTCAGGGGAGACAGCCTGGGTGCACTTAGATTTAGGAGGCTTGATTTCTTTACCGTTGCGGTCGGTAATGGAGTCAATCGCAATTGCAGTACAAGATTTTCCATCATTGGCAATACCTGCCGTGGCTACAGCCATGGTCAGAGGTGCAACTTCTTCGGTACCAATCACGGTTGCAGGGTTACTCTTGAGCTGGTTTCCATCTGCGCGGTGAACACCGAACGCTTCAGCAGTTTTACGGATGTTACACAAGTCCAGCTTGGAGGCCATTGTGATGAAGTTCGTGTTGTACGAGTTCTTCAACGCATTCATGACCGTTCCGGTGGTATTGGTAAAACCGGCGTAGTTACTGGGACGCCAGTCTGGTCCACCTGTACCTTCACAGGTGTTAGTGAACTCAGACATCTTCCAGGTCTTGGGAGCACCGTTGACAACCTCGTTGAGGCCACGGCCTTGCTTGAGCCATTCAGCCAAGGTGAAGAGTTTGTAGGTCGAGCCCACTGAGAATCCGACGGAGCTACCGTATTCGCTATCCGAGTTGAAGTTAATGGCAGAGAAGTTTGCCCCGGTGGCAATTTGCTCTTCGTCTGCGGAGTAATCCTTGCTCTGTGCCATGGCAAGGATACGGCCAGTTCCCACTTCAACAGAGACGGCAGATGCGGCAATGTCTCCTTCAGGAACAATGCGGGGAACGCGTGAATTGATCGCTTCCTCGCTGGCTGCTTGAACATCCATGTTAAGGGTGGTCATAATCTTCCACCCACCACGCTGGAAGGCATTCCAGCGCTCATCTTCGGTTGCACCGAACGCAGGGTCATTCTTAATCACCCATGTGACATAGTCGCAGAAGTATGCAGCACCACCAGCGCTTTGGCATCCGGCAGAAGTAAAGGAAATGTTAGGGGTGACCGGTTCTGCTACAGCTTCGTCATATTCCTTTTGAGTGATCTTTCCTTCATCGAGCATGCGAGAGAGCACGTAGTCTCTGCGCTCTTGGTTTGCCTCGATGTTCTCTGGGATATCAATGCGTAAGTTGTTCGGGTTGTTTAGCGTGGCAATCAAGCTTGCAGCTTGAGCCAAGGTGAGGTCCTTAGCGCTGACGCCAAAATAGGTTTTTGCCGCGGCTTCAATGCCATACACGCGGCCACCAAAAGCAGCAATGTTGAGGTAGCCGTTAAGGATTTCATCCTTGGAGTACTTGGACTCAATGGTGACCGCAAGCTTCATTTCTTTGAGCTTGCGCTCAATAGTTGTTTGTGTAGCTTCGTAATAGGCCGCCTTGCGAGCCTCAGGATCAGCGATGTCTTCAGCGCGCATCACCAGAATGTTCTTCACGTACTGTTGGCTAATTGACGAACCACCCTGAACTTCTCCACCCATGGCGTTAGAGATAAGGGCACGTGTTGTACCAATCAGGTCAACGCCACCGTGTTCGTAGAAGCGTGGATCTTCTGTGGCTAGTGCTGCATCAACCACATACGGGGAGATCTCTTCGAGGTCGACGATTTCACGGTTTTGTGCATAGAAGGAGGCCAGGAGCACGTCAGAGCCATCTCCGGCTTTGGCGTAGATGTTGGTCTTTTGTGCAAGATCGTTAAGTTTGAGGTATTCCGGCAGGTCGTCAAAGACACCGAGAACACTATTGGTGGTGACACCAGTGACAGCTATCGCGGGAGTGACCGCAGCCGAGATGAGCACAGCCGCGACAGCACTCATTCCAATGAAGGCGAGCATTCCACCGAGCAAACCTGGCTTTGAAGACTTCTGAGAAACCATAGAATCTAGAGTATCCGGGATTTCTGGGAAATAACCGAATGGAGAGCCACCCGCCATGAAATGGGAATACATCACCACGCCCCTCATGATTCACAACACCACCGCTATTTTGAACACCTGGGGTTCAGAAGGGTGGGAACTGGTACAAATTGTGACTGGTCCAGAAGGTGGGCTTGTGGCCTACTTCAAGCGACCTGTTGCTGAGGGGGCCTAAATCATGGGTGTTATTGATGAGCGTTTAGCCGAACTTGGTATTGATATTCCCGATCTTGTTCCTCCGGTGGCGGCCTATACCCCCGCAGTTATTGAGGGAAACCTGGTGTTTACTTCCGGTCAACTCCCCATGGTTTCAGGCGCACTGCCGGCAACAGGAAAAGTGGGGGATGGCCACGACCTTATTCCCGCATCAGATGCGAAGGATTACGCCCGCATTTGTGCACTCAACGCCCTTGCTGCTGTCAAGAGTGTTCTTGGGGATCTCAACCGCGTGACACAGGTGGTCAAAGTCGTCGGTTTTGTTGCCAGTGATCCTTCCTTCACCGGTCAGCCTGGTGTCATTAACGGGGCCTCTGAAGTTCTTGGGGAAATCTTTGGGGATGCTGGTGTTCACGCCCGCTCTGCTGTCGGTGTTGCGGTACTGCCGTTAGATGCGCCCGTCGAAGTCGAACTTATCGTCAGGTTTGCCTAAGTTTCACAGCCATCAATGAATAAAGGGCCTGGAATTATCCAGGCCCTTTATCTTTTTTGATTAGTGAACTTGTGCGCTGATGATGTTCAGCACGCCTGTATCAGTCAGGGTTGTAGTGTCCCCGATTTCTCGGCCTTCAGCGACATCTTGAAGCAAACGGCGCATAATTTTCCCGGAACGGGTCTTAGGCAGTTCTTCGACGATGTAGACCTTGGACGGACGAGCGATAGCACCAATGTGATCTGAGACGTGCTTGCGCAAAATTGCGCTGGCCTCCTCAGGCGTGTGGTCATCGGCGTGGCTCTTTTTCAAGATGACGAAGGCCACAACCGCTTGACCTGTCGTTTCATCAGCAGCGCCCACCACAGCAGCTTCCGCAACAATGAGGTTACCCACCAATGCTGACTCGATTTCTGCAGTGGAGAGGCGGTGACCAGAAACGTTCATGACGTCATCAACACGTCCGAGCAGCCAGATGTCCCCATCGGAGTCGAAGCGAGCACCGTCTCCGGCGAAGTAGGTGTCCCCAAACTTTTCCCAATAGGTCTCTTGGAAACGCGTGGGGTCTCCCCAGATACCACGGAGCATCGACGGCCAAGGTTCTGCGATGATGAGCAAGCCGCCAGAGTTTTTTCCTTGAGAAACTCCCTTGTCATCGACAATGTCGATCACAACGCCGGGAATAGGCACCTGTGCACTACCTGGTTTGAGGGTTGTGACACCGGGTAGGGCAGAAATCATGATGGCACCGGTTTCGGTTTGCCACCACGTGTCCACGATGGGGGCAGTGCCGCCACCAATAATGTCGTGATACCAAATCCACGCTTCAGGGTTGATGGGCTCACCCACTGAACCCAGAAGGCGAATGCTGGAGAGATCAAACTTCGCAGGAATCTCCCGGCCCAGCTTCATGAACGAGCGAATGGCTGTGGGGGCAGTGTACAAAATGGTGACCTTGTACTTCTCAATGATTTCCCACCAGCGCCCGTGATGAGGTGTATCTGGGGTGCCTTCATACACAACCTGAGTTGCACCATTGGCCAGAGGCCCGTAAACCACATAGGAATGGCCGGTAATCCAGCCCACATCTGCCGTACACCAGTACACGTCTGTTTCTGGATGCAGATCAAAAATGTTCTTGTGTGTAAATGCAGCTTGGGTGAGATATCCGCCTGTGGTGTGCAAGATACCTTTGGGCTTTCCGGTTGTTCCCGATGTATACAAAATAAAAAGCGGGTGTTCTGCAGGAAATGGTGTTGCCTCGTGTTCGGCATCAACGCCAGCTTTGGCGTCATCCCACCAGATATC
>JBIIGO010000096.1:0-4012 GCA_044236405.1 Aurantimicrobium sp. | reverse complement strand
AAGCACCAATGGGTGTTCTGCCATCAGGAGAACCGATGCCAGAGAAATCTGCGCCTCCGACGACAGCTGCATTGATATCGGGGGCATAGCCGATTCCAGAATCAATAACGGAAACAAGAACGCCTTCGCCTTGGCTGATGTCCCACGCTTGGTAGAAGTTGTAGTCGCTGAGCCAATATTCGAGGTCTCGGATATAGTCAGCCCTTGCAGGGACAGCGTGCAGTAAAGAAAAAAAGGAAATAAAGAGGAACGTCACAGCAGCTAGAGTGCGGCGTAGTTGATACATTCACACACCTCTGGGCTCCACGTGGCACGGGCTAATGCCAGATCGCCAATGGGGTTGGCTCCTGGCCCTGCGGCGAGGGCATGGCCAGCGAGCGCATGAAGACATTTAACGCGCGTGGGCATTCCTCCGGCGGAGATCCCATCAAGTTCTTCAACCACTGCAATGGAGTCTCGGTCGGCGATAAATTCCTTGTGGGCCTTCGCGTAGTGATCGCGGATGGCCTCATCGTTGGCCAGTAGCTCGTTGTATTCATTCATCACTTGGGTGGCCTCAAGTTCTGAAATAGCTGAGGTCGCTGCAGGATGTGTGAGGTAGTAAAAGGTTGGGAACGGAGTTCCATCGCTGAGCCGAGGTTGAGTAGAGACCACTGTTGGGGAACCGCAGACACATCGTGCGGAAATGCCAATAACGTCTCTGGCGGGTCGGCCAAGTTGCGCGGAGACAATAGCAATGTCTTCGTCGCTGACAGGGTCAAAAGGAGGGCGCATGAGTTATGGGGTGGGTTGTACTTGGTCGGGAGTGGGGGTGCCAAGGCCGGCAATAAGGAAAGACTTGAGCAGGCCAGCTACCCAATCGGTGTTGGTGTTTTGGAGGCTGGCAGTGGCTTGTTCTTTTTTGATGGCGTCGATTTGAGCTCCGTCGTCAAAGACGAGGTAGCTGATTTCACCGGGCATCACGTAGTAGAGCCGGTCACGTGCTTGGGCTCTGACATACGCAGGGTCATCCCAGCGTGCACGATCTTTTTCTAATTGCTCGAGGTCTTCTTGTTGAGCTTTAGCTTGGGCCTGCAAGTCAGAGATTTCTTGGCGCTGTTCAACAAGAATCTGAAGTTGCGGGGCCAAAATGAGGACACCCAATAACGTCAGAGCCATGATTAAGAGAGAAAATCCGGAGAGGCGAATACTGCCTAACCACACGCCCGCTTTCGTTGTTCCTGTGACCAGAGCCACAGGAACTTTGCGAATGCGTTCGTTTTTCTTAGACATTGTCCTTATGCGCTATAGCGAGGAAACGCTGTTTTTCCAGCGTAGGTAGCTGCATCACCGAGTTCTTCTTCGATGCGCAACAGCTGGTTGTATTTTGCAACACGGTCACTTCTGGCAGGTGCACCTGTTTTGATTTGACCGCAGTCAGTTGCCACAGCTAGATCTGCAATGGTGGTGTCTTCTGTTTCACCAGAACGGTGAGACAAAATGGCTTTCATCCCGTTTCGTTGCGCCAAGGCAACAGCATCCAAGGTTTCGGTGAGCGTTCCGATTTGGTTGACCTTGACCAAGATGGTGTTTCCGGCCTTTTCAGCAATACCTCTGGACAATCGAACCGGGTTGGTGACATAAAGATCGTCTCCCACCAGTTGCACCTTGTCTCCGAGTTCTGCAGTGATGTGAGTCCAGCCAGCCCAGTCATCTTCATCAAGAGGATCTTCAATGGAGACAAGCGGGAAGTCACGCACGAGTTCTGCGTAGTAGGCAGTCATCTCACTCGAGGAGAGTTGCTTTCCTTCGAAGGTGTAGGAGCCCTTTGAGAAGAATTCTGAAGAGGCAACATCTAACGCCAACGCAATGTCTTTACCTGGTTTAAAGCCGGCTTGTTCAATAGCACCCACGATGAATTCCAGTGCGGCACGGTTGTTGGGAAGATCGGGGGCAAAACCACCCTCATCACCCAAACCGGTAGCTAAACCTTTGCTCTTGAGCAGTGACTTCAGTGAGTGATACACCTCAACACCCCAGCGCAATGCTTCACTGAAGGTCTCAGCACCATGAGGTACTGCCATAAATTCTTGAATATCAACACCGGTGTCTGCGTGAGCGCCACCGTTGACAATGTTCATCAGTGGAACAGGAAGCGTATGAGCATTAGGGCCACCCACATACCTAAACAAAGGAAGGTCTGCCGAATCAGCAGCAGCTTTTGCCACAGCCAACGAAACACCCAAAATAGCGTTTGCACCGAGGCGCTTTTTGTTTTCGGTGCCATCGAGTTCAATCATCGCCTGGTCAATCAGGCGCTGTTCGGTCGCATCAAAACCTTCGAGAGCAGGACCAATTTCGTCGATGACGGCGTCAACGGCTTTAAGGACACCTTTGCCGAGATAGCGCTTCTTGTCTTCATCACGCAGTTCGTATGCTTCAAAAGCACCCGTGGAAGCCCCGGAAGGAACCGCAGCGCGTGCAAGAATCCCGTCTTCGAGGAGAACCTCTACTTCAACAGTGGGATTTCCTCGGGAATCAAGAATTTCGCGGGCGCCAATGGCGTCAATTAAGGCCACTTTTTCTCCTAGGTCATAAACGGGGTGAACAGGTGTGTGGAAAGCGTTTTCGCTTCTAATTCTAAGCGAGGTCTTTGAAGCTCAGGTCGTTCACGCTTTTCGTGTCAGCCGAGACATACGCAAAAGAGGTAAATCCTGCGTCACGGGCTCGGTCCAAAACAGGGGTGAGGTTTTTCACACGCTTTTCTAAGCGCACTCGTTTTCCTTGTGAGATCAGCTGCGATTTCAATTCAAGAAGCTTGTGCATACTCAGTTCACCAGAACTCAAGACGGCATCATGAACCAACACAACACTGTTCACACCTCTGTCACCGTTGGTGTCGATCAGATCAATAATGCGTTCAAAGCCAATAGAGAATCCCACTGCGGGAACATCTTGGCCTAAGAATCGGCCAATCATGCCGTCATAGCGGCCTCCACCACCGATGGAAGACCCAGATGCGGGGTGAGAAATTTCAAAAATTGTTCCGGTGTAATACCCCATACCCCGCACCAAGGTGGGATCAAAGCGCACCTGAACTCCGTCAGGCAACGATGAGAGGGAATGTGCCAGGGTCTCTAACGCTGCCACCGCATCGGGATCTATACCGTCGGGCAGGACGCTGAGAATATCCTGCGTCGTCAAGGGCACTCCCCCTGTGGTCAGATGGGGTTCAATCTTTTCGAGCAGACCGCCAAGAACAGCAGCGGCATCTGCTCCAGCCTCAGAAAGTTCAGTGACGACCCCTGCTGCACCAATTTTGTCGAGCTTATCTAGAGAAATCAGTGCAGAGGGAATACGTTCTGATGAAAAACCGCAGTAGTCCAAAATGCCCGTAAGAATGCGACGATCGTTAATTCGGATGGTGCAGCGAGTGAGTCCCAACGTTGCAAGAACATCCGAGGTTGCCGTGATGAGCTCTACTTCAGCAAGCTGTGACGCTTCCCCAATAATGTCGATGTCGCATTGCACAAACTGGCGGTAGCGACCTTTCTGAGGTCGCTCTGCCCGCCAAACGGGGGCAATCTGTAGGGCTCGAAAAACCGAGGGCAACTCTGACCGGTGGGTGGCATAAAACCTGGCCAAAGGAACGGTGAGATCAAACCGAAGTCCTAAATCAGCAAGTTCGTGAGGATCTCCGGTGTGTGCTGCAGCTTCCAGCATCTGTGCATCCAGGCCACGCTTTAAAACACTGAAGGCTAGTTTTTCGTTATCGCCACCGAGACCAGAGTGAAGGCGATCAAAATCTTCCATGACAGGGGTTTCAATCTCATCAAACCCGTGACGTGAATACACCTGTCTGATAATCCCGAGAGTGTGCTCCCTGTGAGCTTTGCTCACGGGAAGAAAGTCCCGCATTCCTCGGGGTGGATTAACCTCTGTTGCCATATCTCTATTCTGCCTCGCGAATGTCTTCTTGGAGCTCACGCAGACGAATCCGCAGGGCGCGTTCCGCGTCGAACCCCTGTGCTTT
>JBIIGO010000095.1:0-4048 GCA_044236405.1 Aurantimicrobium sp. | reverse complement strand
TGACAGCTCACTATTCTCCATTACGTCTGCAAGCTTCAAGTGCTGAGTTGACAGCTCAAATTTGTGATGTGGAATCTGTTTCAGGTAATGAAGCGACGCTGGCAAATCTCATTGAAGACAGTTTGTCAGGGCTGGATCACCTTGAGGTGTCCAGAGATGGCGATGCCATTATTGCGCGCACAAACGTAGGCGCCCCGCAACGAGTTATTGTTGCCGGACATATCGATACTGTGCCGGTAAATCAGAATTTACCTACCCACGTTCGAGATGGGTATTTATGGGGTAGGGGAACAGTAGATATGAAAGCAGGGGTAGCAATTGCCCTCAAGCTTGCTGCTGAACTCTCACAGCCCGCGTATGACATTACCTGGGTGTTTTATGACCACGAAGAGGTTGATTCTGCTCTGAACGGCCTTGGCCGCATCTCTAGAGTTGCTCCAGAACTTTTAGAAGCAGACTTTGCCATTTTGGGAGAACCAACTAACGGCGTTGTTGAAGGCGGATGTAATGGCACGATCACCGTCGAGCTCAAAGCTTCGGGTGTTCGCGCTCATTCAGCCAGAGCATGGAAAGGCGTCAACGCGATTCATGCTCTGACTCCTGCTCTTGAGCGTTTGGCTTCTTATGATGCACAGACTGTCACAGTGGATGGGCTGGATTATCGAGAAAGCCTCAGTGCAGTTGGTGTTTCTGGAGGCGTCGCTGGAAATGTGATTCCTGACGAAGCAATCCTGAAAGTGAACTATCGTTTTGCCCCAAATACTTCTGCTGACCACGCAGCACAATTTCTGAAGGAGATGTTCTCCGACTTTGAGCTGACCGTGACGGATTCTGTCGATGGCGCTAGACCGGGTCTTGATGCTGCGTTAGCCGAGGATTTTGTTCGTGCTGTGGGTTCACCGGCACAACCTAAGTATGGCTGGACTGATGTGTCTCGTTTTTCTGCATTAGGGATACCTGCGGTGAATTTCGGTCCGGGAGATTCTGTATTAGCCCACGCTGATGATGAACGTGTCAGTGTTAGTCAGATTGAAGAATGTGAGCAGGCTCTTCGAAGCTGGTTAAGCACACCCGAGTCGTGATGAAGGTCCGGGGGCGTGTGCCATGGTGGCTGAGCGTCACCATTGTGTATCTATTAGGTCGAGCAATCTCGACCACCATGCTTGTGGTGTTGGCCTCCCAGCAGGAAGAAAACGCATGGACAGGGGCTAGCCCTAGCCTGTGGGATTTCTCCAGCATGTGGGATGGTCGCTGGTACAACATCATTGCTGAGACGGGATATCCCACAGAGCTTCCTTATACCCAAGAGGGATACGTCGCAGAGAACGCCTGGGCATTCTTACCGGTGTATCCCATCATCGTTCGAACGATGATGACCCTGACGGGGTTACCCTGGAGCATCTCCGCGGTCATCCTCTCCGTGATCTTTGCCTGGGCGGCAACACTCACGTTCTATCAGATACTGATCAAGGTTGTCTCTGCTCAACAGGCACTGTTTGCCGTTGTGCTGTTTTCCGTGGCTCCGGTCTCACCGGTCTATCAACTTGCCTATGCTGAATCACTGCAACTGTTCTTGATCGGGCTGAGCATTCTGTTGCTGCAACGCAAGATGTATCTCTGGATGATTCCTGTGGTCATCGTGTTGTCTCTGACTAGACCTGGCGCTCTAGCTGTCTCGTTGATGCTTGTCCTGCATTGGATCTATCGCTACTCCCAACGAAAGAGAAAACGCTTTTCCCGTTCTGACCGCGTGAAGGTGTTTGTCGTGGCCGTGATCTCCGGACTTTCTGGGTTAGCGTGGCTGGTCATCGCAGGTATTGCCACCGGTCACTGGGCAGCATACTTAGAAACAGAATTAGCCTGGCGTTCGGCATATATCGGGTACCAAGAACTCATTCCCTTTACCCCATGGGTCTACTCCGCTCAATGGTGGAGCGTGAGCTTTGGGTATCCCGAGTGGGCCGGGTATGCGGTGTTGGCATTACTCGTAGGTGGATTCTTTGCCTTCTTATTCACCCCTGCGGTGAAGAAGTTAGGCGTGGATATTCGTTTCTGGTTGGTCAGCTACAGCCTCTACCTCTTGGCTGTGTTCTTCCCCCAATCAAGCACTTTTCGCTTGCTGGCCCCACTGTTTCCGGTCTTAGGTGCTGTAGCAGCCCCACGATCAAAAATTTATCGTGTGACAATGGTGGTGATCTTCATCGCCTTGCAATGGTGGTGGCTCACCATTGCGTGGCAGGTTGATGGGTATGACTGGACTCCCCCCTAAGCAAAGTGGTTTTTTACCTCCCTACAATGCGGAATAATAGAAAGATAAACGTAAGTGAAAGGGGTGGCCGATATGGCTGCTATGAAGCCACGGACTGGTGACGGCCCAATGGAAGCTGTCAAGGAAGGTCGCCTGATTATCGTGCGCGTTCCTCTTGAAGGCGGTGGACGTCTTGTTGTTTCTGTCAATGATGCAGAAGCTAAAGAACTCCACGAGGTTCTCTCGAAAGTAGTGAACTAGCCTCACGCACTATCTGCACTGTAAAAAACCCCGCTGGTATGGCGGGGTTTTTCTTTGCGGTCTTTAGGAAAGTTTTGTGACCTGCAAAAGCCCATCGCCAACTGGTGAGAGCGCAGCAACAAGATTTTCCGATTCCACTGCCTCGTTCAGCACATGGCGGTGCGCCACGACGGCGGCAGAACGCTTAGCGGGATCTGCAACATCACCATCGGCAAGTGCGTGAGGGACAACAATGGTTCCTCCGACCCTCACCAGCCTGAGTGCGTGGTCAAAGTTTTCTTTGACGTGGGCAACATCTCCATCAATGACAACCACGTCGTAACTGTTTTCATTCATGCGGGGCAGAACTTCTTCGGCTTTACCGGTAATCAAGCGAACTCTGCTGGGGAGGTAGCCCGCTTCAGTAAAGAATTCACGGGCAAGTTCGTGATACTCAAATTCTGGATCAATGGAGGTCAGCGTTGCTTCGGGGGCACCGCGCATTAACCACAGGCCAGACAGGCCGACTCCAGTGCCAATTTCAATCATGTTGGTGGCATTTGTTGCGGCAGCTATAACCGCAAGCTGTGCACCGGTTCCCGGAGTAATGGGGGTGAGACCGTGCTCGAGACTGAGAAGTCGTGCTTGCTGTTGGGTTGGGGTTTCCACATCAAAATCATTGATGTATTTCCACGTTAGGTCGTTGTGCATCTGGTCAGCCTCCTTGAAAATCAAGCGTAGGGGTCTTCTCCCAGTTCGGGGCGGTATTCTCGTAGTGTGTTTGGTTTGACCTTTGAGAAGCTGCTCCTAATCGGAGTCATTGCTGTGTTCATTATTGGGCCAGACCGTCTGCCTCTCTACACCCAGAAGCTTGCCCAGTTTGTTCGTCAAGCCCGTGATTTCATTACCGGCGCTAAAGGTCGTATGAAAGATGAACTCGGGGACGACTTTGATGAGATTGAGTGGAAGAAACTCGACCCCAGGCAATACGACCCGCGTCGTATTATTCGTGAGGCTTTGCTCGATGACGCCGTTCCCGGCGTCAATGACCAACCTTCCCGCACGGCAATGTCTGTCAGCGCACCAGCAGTTGAAGATTCAGCCTATGCCAAAGCCAAGGCTCGTCGTGAGGCTCGCCGAGATCCAAATGCGGCAACCCCTTTCGACGATGAGGCGACCTAGACAGCTCTCCAACAGCCCACGAGATGATCGTCCACCAGTCCTGCAGACTGCATGAGTGCATACATGGTGGTGGGGCCAACAAAGCTGAATCCCTGGGACTTTAATGTCTTGCTCAGGCGTGTTGATTCTTCTGTCACGGCAGGAACATCAGAGAGGTGTTGAGGGCGAGGCTTGGTTCCACGTGCTGGCTGGAATGACCACACCAGGTCATGAAATGCCCCAGGTGATGATTCCACCATGTCGTGCACGATCTGTGCATTGGTAATGGTCGCCTGAATCTTTGCCCTGTTTCGAATAATGCGCTCATCATTGATCAGCCGGTCGATATCGGCCGCTGTGAATGTGGCAACAGTATTAAAATCAAAACCTGCGAATGCG
>JBIIGO010000094.1:0-4084 GCA_044236405.1 Aurantimicrobium sp. | reverse complement strand
CTATATCAAGCTCTAGAACGTAAATGAAAATGCCCTCGGAATAATCCGGGGGCATTTCTTATGGGCTAAAAAAGGGGCGCCCACCTTATGCAGGTGAGCGCCCCAGATTGAGATATTGCTTAGGACAGAATGTCGTCCGTGAGCTTGGAGTTTTCCTTCTTGTTGACTAGAGCGCTGATCAAACCAATGACAAACATGATCAATGGCAGAGCAACGAGGAACCAACCCAGAGCATTCATTTGGAATGCGCTTTCTGGCAGAGAAGGATCGACACCCTCAGCAACCGTTCCGGCAAGTAGGTTGAAGCGGCTGATCAAGAGATAAGCAGCGATACCCATACCGATGGTTGCAAGTGCCGGAGCAATCTTGCCCTGCCATACGTTGGCACCTTCGTTCTTGGAGAAGTACACAATAACAGCGATGCTGACGAGGACTTCAACAAGCACGATGGCTAGTACGGCGACCGCGCTCATCCAGTAGAACAGGTTGAGTACGGGGTCAAGTGCGAAGATCGCGAACAGGGCCATCACGATGAAGGTGATGATGGAGGTTGCCCACACACCTCCAACTGGAGCGCCACGACCGTTGGTGGAAGCCAAACGAGCTGGCAATACACCACCACGAGCCATCGCGAAGAAGTAACGTGATGCAGCGTTCTGGAAAGCGAGCAAACCTGCGAAGAGGCTTGTGATAACCAAGATACCCATCAGTGTTGCCATCCATGGACCAACATATTCGCTAGCCAGAGAGAACAGAACAGCAGCAGGGTCAGCAAGACCGTCTGAACGTTCGAGGATTTGCTCGACAGCCACAGATGAGCCCATACCGGTCATCATCGCGAAGGTGACAACAGCGAACAGACCAGCGATGATTCCGACAGCCCAGTAGGTTGCACGGCGAACGGTGTTCTTAGGGTCTTTGGACTCTTCACCGTAGATAGCGGTTGATTCGAAACCAATGAAGGATGCGAAGGCGAAGGTGATGGCGATACCAGCGGTACCAGCAAAACCACCAGCGAAGACCAATGAGGGGTCAAAGCTTGCAGCCAGGTTCCATCCTTCAGGACCACCGTTGATCAAAATCACAACAGCAACGATGAACATCGAGAGAACTTCGAACACGATGAGAACACCGAGGAACTTAGCTCCCACGTCGACGGTAAGCAGAGACATCATTGTCACAAGTGCCCAACCAACCAGACACCAGATGAACCAGGGCAGGTCAATACCTAGCCCGGCAAAGGTGAGGCTCATCATGGCTCCGAAGAAACCATACACAGCTAGCTGAACAGTGATGTACGCGAGAATCGACACGAAGGCCGAGCCGACACCCATGTTCGTTCCTAGACCCTTACCTACATAGGCAAAGAAGGCACCGGCGTTGGTGACCTTGTGGCTCATCGCGGCGAAACCGACGCTGAACAACAGCAATACGATACCTACGAAAACGTAAGCACCAGGTACGGCAGCTCCATTACCTAAGACGGCAGCAACCGGTACTACACCGGTCATACCCGCCATAGGTGCCGCAGCTGCGACGACGAAGAAGACGATTCCAGCGACACCGAGGCGGCCTTTAGTTAGCCCCGCGCCTTTCGTCTCGACAGTTGATGACATTATGTGATCTCCTCATTGAGTTCATTACACATCGTTCGGATATAAACGATGTGTTTACTTTGCCAGCTAGTTTCAGCTGAGTCAAACCCAGCGTATAACGGATATTCAAGGAAAACAGAATATTTTTTGTAACTACAGAGAGAAAAATAAGTGTTTTGTTTGGATACGAATGACCTATATCCTAGATTTTATGACTGACTTAAAAGGTTTCCTTGCCCCCAAGACCCCTTCCGGGAAAAGTGCGATCATCCCAGAGATGCCCTGGCACTACTCAGGCACATTACTCACTGTTGAGTATGAGACTGACCCTGCCAATGTTCGAGCCATCTTGCCACAAGAGCTAGAGCTTGCTGATGAACAGCCAGGTGCTGTAGCCATCATCTGGGCTGACTGGCAGTCCTGCAGTGACGACTTTGAAGAACTGCTTGACCCCGATCGCTCTCAGTACTTGGAGACGTTCGTTGTTGTCCGTTGTAAGTATGAGGGTGTGACCTACAGTCGCTGTGTAGCGATCTGGGTAACCAAAGATTTCGCAATGGCCCGTGGATGGTTCCAGGGATACCCCAAGAAGTTGGGTTCTATGCATGCCACTCGTGTCTACAACCGTGGCAAGGCAACACCTCGCTTGGAAAAAGGCGCGAAGTTTGGGGCAAGTTTGTCTGCCTACGATCACCGTCTTGCTAGCGCTAAGGTCACATTGACCGGTCCTGTCGACAGCAACGGGTTTGTCAATGGCCACAAGATGCTGCACAGCCGCTGGGTTCCCTCGATTACTCCAGGTGCAGGAAACTCACTCGACCAACTCATCACCATGGGGGGTGTCGATCTTGACTTAGGTCAAGCATGGGGTGGAGACGCAGAACTTACCTTGAGTGACTCTCAGTGGGATGAACTAGGTTCATTGCTTCCTGTGAAGAAGATCCTCGGTGGCTACTTCCGCGAGGTGGGCACCACCTTTAATGGCGGAACACTCGTTGCAGATCTGGGTTCAAACCCGAAAATCTAAACCATATACGTAAGAAGGCATTCCCGATAGAGTCATCTCAGATCGGGAATGCCTTCTTCTATTTAATTGGTAGGTCCTCAAAATAGTGGCCTTTTAGCGCCAAGATTTTTCGTCCTCTGTCCATTTG
The DNA here is from genome assembly GCA_044236405.1 of Aurantimicrobium sp. Classification (GTDB taxonomy): domain Bacteria; phylum Actinomycetota; class Actinomycetes; order Actinomycetales; family Microbacteriaceae; genus Aurantimicrobium. The sequence continues at coordinate 1,335 of JBIIGO010000094.1, read as the reverse complement.
CTTCCCGGCAGTGGTCCTGGCTTGGTAAATGCCTTAAACACATTTGATGCCAGCTGTGAAATGTTGTTTTGGAAACCAAAGCTTGGAAGTGAACTCATAAACGCAATTGATCCCGTAGCGAAAACAGCACCGTTATTTGCTGAAGTGAAATAGGTCATATCAGCTCGGACAGCGGGGTTTTCAGTCCCGAGAAGGCCTGGATGGTTGTAGAGAATATCCTCATGGACCCCGGGATAGTTATCAGACCAGTTCGTAGATGATGCCAATAGCTTTGTGTGAGGTGGTGTGCCAAGTAAAAGGTCATAACGTTCTGTTTCAAGACCAGCAGCACCTCCAAGACATAGCCCAAAGTCACCAAGGATTGTGCCTTCTACTCCATCGAAAATCCATTCAACGGACTTATGGTAGCTGTCGGGCATTCTTGTGTAAGGGTGGCACTCATCAAATCCTTGCGTCGTAAAACCAACTCCGGTGAGTTTTTGAGGCGCTCTTCCTCTCAACCGCCAGAGACCGCCTCGTTCAGGGGAGGTTGCATGGTAATACTCACCAGGTTGAGCTTGCCAGGCACGCATGCCGGCCTCTCCCTTTCTGACTTCCATAATTTCTGGTTGATCATCACGATAAGAGACGACCCAGTAAAAGCCGTTTCCTCCCATGTACATCAAACGCCCACCAGTGGAGACATACTTATCAAGACTGTCTAAGCCTTTTTCGCTCCAATATTCGGGGTGTGAGCCTGTCATGACGACGGAATACTGCGAGATAAGGTCGTATCCCTCTTTATGAATATCGTGGTCGGTAGCGATGTCATACTCAAAGTTTTGGCTTTCCAGCCATGCAATGAGAGAAAGGTCTCTTGGGAACTGCCAAACCGTTCCAATTGCCGAAGACCGCCAGTTTGGTCGCAGGTTCAATATCGGTCTGTGCCACGAGGTGTAGCACACACCTTCTTCATCCGAGTGGTGGTCATACGTTGAGCGACCATATTTAGGATCTTGAAAGTAGTCTGCTTCTTTATCAGTCAGCACTGCCGGGTGGGACATAATTGCCTGTCCCTGTGGGACATGGTGCACAATCATCTCGTTTGCATAAGCCAGGTAAGAATTGGTCGGGAAAATATAGAGTGCACGTGCAGTGGGTTTCGTGGGACGAATAAAAAATGGGACATGGTCTTCAACATTCCCAACCCGAACACGGGCTGCATATGCGCCTGACTTAATTCCTTCGGGAATAACAAGAGCGAAGGAGCTTTCCCACTCACAATCAACGACAGCGTCATCGTGAAATGCGATCCCGCCGTACTCACTTGGGGCGACCCGCCAGTCGTTGTGGCGG
>JBIIGO010000104.1:0-3290 GCA_044236405.1 Aurantimicrobium sp. | reverse complement strand
CACCTTCACCACGCGCACCTTCGGTCAGAAGAATTCCCAAACCAGCGAGGCCAGTGGGGTGGAATTGGAAGAACTCCATGTCTTCCAGAGGAATACCTTTACGCCAGATAATTCCAACACCGTCACCGGTGAGAGTGTGGGCGTTGGATGTGGTCTTGTAGATCTTTCCAAAACCACCGGTGGCAAACACAATAGATTTTGCCTGGAAGACGTGCAGGTCACCGGTTGCCAATTCGTAGGCGACAACACCGGCTGGAACTTGCTTTCCTTTTTCTGTGACCATAACCAGGTCAAGAACGTAGAACTCGTTGTAGAACTCGATGCCGAGCTTCACACAGTTTTGGAACAGGGTCTGCAAAATCATGTGACCGGTACGGTCTGCGGCGTAGCAGGAACGGCGAACAGGAGCTTTACCGTGATCGCGGGTGTGGCCACCAAAACGACGTTGGTCGATCTTGCCATCTGGAGTCCTGTTGAAGGGAAGACCCATGTTTTCCAGGTCAATCACAGCGTCAATAGCTTCTTTTGCCAAAATCTCTGCTGCGTCTTGGTCTACGAGGTAGTCGCCACCTTTAACGGTGTCGAAGGTGTGCCATTCCCAGCTGTCTTCTTCCACGTTGGCCAAAGCTGCAGCCATACCGCCCTGCGCTGCACCGGTGTGTGAACGGGTGGGGTAGAGCTTGCTGATCACCGCAGTGCGGGCATTGGGGCCTGCCTCAATAGCGGCGCGCATACCGGCACCACCGGCACCAACAATCACAACATCATGTTGGTGGTAATACACACCGTCGATGACGGTGGTTTCTTCAAGTGTGTCGTTGGTCTGAGTGGCCACGCGTGTAACTCCGATAGGTAGAAGTGAAAAGACTTACTGAGGGGGGCAGAACGAAGGAAGCAGATCCAGCTGGTCAGGGCTGACAGGAGGACATGGATCGAAGGTGAAAATGACCAAGGTGCCCAAAATAATCAGCACTGCCGCTGAGGAATACACCGACATTCTCAAGATTTTTCCAACGGTGACATTGCTGGAGTAGTCGTTAATGATGGTGCGCATACCGTTTGCTCCGTGAATCAGAGCAAGCCACAGCATGAGGAGATCCCATACCTGCCAGAACGGGGTAGCCCATTTTCCGGCAACGAACGCAAAGTTAATAGCTTTGATGCCATCGCCAACCATGAGGTTGACGAATAGGTGACCCAAAATGAGCACAACGAGCACGATGCCCGAGGCGCGCATGTAGATCCAGCCCCACTTCTCCCAGTTAGTTCCAGAAGACGAGGTGCGAGCGTAAGGTGAACGGGGTTCTGCGATTGTTGTCATGATTAGTGATCTCCGCTAAATACGTTCATCAGGTGGCGAGGAGTGAATCCGGCCATCAGGACGGCCCATACTCCAATGACGGTCCAGAACATGATGCGCTGGTACTTCACGCCTTTACTCCAGAAGTCAACAAGAATGATGCGCAGACCGTTGAGTGCGTGGAACAAAATCGCACCAACGAGGGCAATCTCACCCACACCCATGATGGGGTGCTTGTACACACCGATCACAGCGTTGTAGGCCTCAGGGCTCACACGAACCAGGGCGGTATCCAGAATGTGCACTAGGAGGAAGAAGAAGATGGCCACACCAGTAATGCGGTGCAATACCCACGACCACATGCCTGAATAGCCGCGGTAAAGCGTTCCGCCGGGGCGGGGTTTTTTCTCTGTGCGTGGAGCGGTAACTGCTGACACGTACAACCCTCCTTGGTTGACTAGGGAGATATAAAAATCTTCTTCAGAGTTTACGCCCGGTAGGCTGGTGCCATGCCACGCTTAAGCCTGCCACTGCGCGACTTCTATGCTGTTATTCCAGCCGGCGGAATTGGTTCCCGGCTCTGGCCTTTGTCCAGAGCTGAAGCACCCAAATTCCTGCACGACCTCACTGGTTCTGGAAGCTCCCTCCTCAAAGACACCTGGGACCGTTTGGCTCCTTTGGCAGGGGATCAGCGAGTGATGGTGGTTACCGGCCGCGCCCACCGCGCAGCCGTGGAAGAACAGCTTCCTGAGCTAGCTGATCTGAACGTTGTGCTGGAGAGCGAACCACGTGATTCAGCAGCTGCGATTGGTCTTGCTGCCGCAATTTTAGAAAAGCGTGAACCCGGAGTGATCATCGGTTCTTTTGCAGCAGACCATGTGATTCGCGGAAACAGATTTTTCAACATGGCTGTTGCGGAAGCAGTTGAGGCTGCTCGTGCGGGATTTATTGCCACCATCGGTATTGTTCCCACTGAACCTGCCATTGGTTTTGGATACATTCACGCCACCGAAGAAAAAGAGCTCGACGGAGCACCCTCGGCGCTGACCGTCGATTCTTTTGTGGAAAAACCAGATGCTGCAACAGCGCAAAAGTATCTCGACAGCGGCGACTACCTATGGAATGCCGGAATGTTTATTGCGAAAGCATCGGTCATTTTGGACGAGCTCAAATCCAACCAACCCGAGCTGCATGCTGGACTTATCGCCCTTGCTGAGGTGTGGGACGACCACGCCAAGCGTGGACCCATGGTCGATAAAATCTGGCCAACACTGACCAAAATCGCCATCGACTATGCCGTCGCAGAACCAGCAGCGGCTAAGGGAAAGCTTGTTGTGATTCCTGGAGAGTTCGACTGGGATGACGTAGGAGACTTTGCCTCAATCGCCAAACTCCACTCCAGTGGATACAAAAATGACCTTGCCGTTCTAGGTGAAGGAGCCCGTGTTCTCTCTGATTCATCCTCCGGAATCTTGATTACCGACTCTGGCCGAACTATTGCTTTGGTGGGTGTCAAAGACATTGTGGTTGTGGACACGCCCGATGCACTCTTGGTAACAACCACGGCTAATGCCCAAAAAGTAAAGTCGGTTGTCGATGCCCTGCGCATCTCCGGCCGCGACGATGTTCTCTAACCCTGACCCAACCCATATTAAAGAAAAACGAAAACCTTGACCTCTTATGTTGTTGACGGTGTTGATGTCACCGTATTGCCCAAAGTTTCTCTCCACGATCACCTTGATGGATCCCTTCGCCCAGAAACCATAGTGGAATTAGCTGAGGGCGCTGGAGTTGATGTTCCTGTTTCTGATGCCTCTGAACTAGCGGCGTGGTTTGCCACTCAATCCAACTCCGGTTCCCTTGTGGAGTACCTCACCACTTTTGATCTCACCTGTGCAGTCATGCAAACCGAAGAAGGCCTCATTCGCATTGCCCGCGAAAGCGTGATGGACCTCGCTCGCGATGGTGTGATCTATGGCGAACTACGCTG
>JBIIGO010000093.1:0-4137 GCA_044236405.1 Aurantimicrobium sp. | reverse complement strand
TGCAGCCTGGTTAGACAAAATGCGCTTTATGAAACAGGTAGAGGTCGCAGACCTCTCCGATACCTTTGCCACCATCGGGGTGTGGGGAGAGGGAGTCGATCTGCCCGGAACCCTCATCACTTGGGTGGACCCCTGGCCTGACACCCTTTCTGGCGGATGGCGCTATGCCACCACAGATTCATCGAACCCGTGGGATTATCGCGAAGTACTCCTTCCCCGCTCAGAGCTTGCCGCGCTCGCGGACTCGGATATTCCTGCGGTGGGCCTGGATGCCTTAGATGCATTACGCGTTGCCGCGTGGCGACCCAGAGTTGTCACCGAGTGTGATGAAAAATCTCTCCCCCACGAAAGTGATTGGTTGCGCACCGCCGTCCATATGAACAAAGGGTGTTATCGCGGTCAAGAAACCGTGGCCAAAGTTCACAACCTAGGCCATCCTCCTCGCCGGTTGGTATTTGTCAGTTTGGATGGTGTGGAGAACGTCTTGCCCGCTCCTGGTGATCTGGTGCAGGTAGAGGGCAGTGAAGTTGGAGTGATTACCTCAGCTGCCCGTCATCACGAAGAAGGACTTATTGCGCTTGCACTGATCAAGCGTTCGGTATCTCCAGATGCCCAGCTAGAAGTTCTTAGCGAATCTGTTGTCATCCCAGGTACCCAGGTCGTCATTGTGCCCACCGATGCGGGCAAGAGCGCAAATGTTCCTCGCATCCCACGCTTAGGTGCAGTTAAGCGCCCAACGCCTGCGGATCAATAGCGGCATAGTCCACGGTGAGCTCACCGAGTTTCCACCTGGATTTACTTCCCCGGATAGGCCATCCCTGTTCTTTCATGCTCTGCACGGTTGCCACCCAGCGTTGGGTTGCCCCAAAGGCAGAAAGTGGAGCGTGGGTGAGCCAGGCTTTATCTAGCTGAGATAAAAAGTTGTGAATGGGCTCGCCTGGCACATTGTGGTGAATGAGTGCTTTGGGAAGTCTCTCGGCCACAATCGAGGGTAGCTCGAGAGTCGAGAGCTTCACGGAGATGGTCAGTGTCTGAGGGCCGTCTGCGTTAAGTGCTATCCAGGTGGAGATCCGGCCAATCTCATCACAGGTTCCCTCCACCAGGACTCCACCAGGTTGAAGTCGCGTGGCCATCAAGGCCCATGCGGGGGCAACCTCACTCTCGTCATACTGGCGCAACACATTGAATGCGCGGATCACCGCAGCTTTTCGATCTCCTGGTAACGGTGTTTCAAATCCACCCTGTCGGAAACTGACCCGGTGGGCACTCTCGTCAGAGATAAATCCACTGGCGTGCCACTGCGCTAACTCTGTCTGAGCACCTGTGACTCGGGCAGGATCAATTTCAATACCCACCACCTCGATATCCTGCCTGATGGAGGATAAGCGTGTGGCTAATTCCACAGGTGTTGTTGCACTGGCGCCGTAACCGACGTCAACAACTAAAGGATCTGCGGTTGTGCGCAGTATCTGTTGGGTGGCAATCCAGCGGTCAACCCGGCGCAACCTATTGGTGTTAGTTGTTCCGCGCGTGATGTTTCCCACAGCCATTGCTCAAGTTAATCACTAATAAACTGGAGGCATGACGCACACACTTATCTTGCTTCGCCACGGAAATTCAGACTGGAACCAAAAAAATCTTTTTACGGGGTGGGTCGATGTTCGCCTCAGCGATAAGGGTGTCGGAGAAGCTAAGCGTGCCGGTGAACTACTGGCAGAATCTGGCATGCTTCCCGATGTTGTGTACACCTCGGTGCTTAGTCGAGCTATCCAAACAGCCAATCTTGCGCTGGATACTGCAGACCGTTTATGGATTCCCGTCAAGCGCAGCTGGCGCTTGAACGAGCGACACTACGGTGCGCTACAAGGTAAGGACAAAGCACAAACCTTGGCAGAGTATGGTCCTGAACAGTTCCAGTTGTGGCGTCGCTCTTTTGATGTTCCACCCCCAGCTATTGCTGCAGATAATGAATACGCCCAGACCAACGACCCTCGCTACATCGGCATTGATGGTCAGATTCCAGCAACCGAATGCCTTAAAGACGTCATAGATCGTCTCATCCCATACTGGAATGCTGAGATCACTTCGGATCTCTCAGTAGGTAAGACTGTCTTGGTCACTGCGCACGGAAATTCACTCCGTGCATTGGTCAAGCACTTAGAAGGCATCTCGGACGATGACATTGCCGAGCTGAACATTCCGACCGGTATTCCATTGGTATATGAACTTGATGAGAACTTTAAGCCTCTGGGGCCTGGAACATATCTTGATCCTGAAGCGGCAGCTGCCGGTGCGGCAGCCGTAGCCGCTCAGGGGAAGAAGTAGTAACACGATAAGGTCAATCACGCCTAAGTCTGCTGGGAGCATCGCTGGCTTAGAGCTTTATCTGCAACATCGATCCGGAAAGAAGGAAAGAAATGAAGCTATTTGGTTGGTTGAGAAAACCTGAGCCCGTCGTTGACATCACCCTGACCGAGTCAATCCTTGTTCAGAAATCGAAAAAGAACCCTGACACGTTGACGAAAAAGGAAATCGAAGCGCTCAAGAAGATTGTTGAGCGGGTAGAAAACAACAACGCTTAAAGAAAAAGATGCGACCAGAAAAACCTGGTCGCATCTTTCGTTAAGTTCTCTACTTGGAAATCTTGGTGACCTTTTGAGGCTCAAGACCGGCATACTCGGGCAGGTCTGAGTTCAAGACAGGAACCAAAATGGTCTTGACCTCTCCACCGGGCAGACCAAAAGCCATTTCGAGCAATCCACCGGGGATTGTGGCAATCCCAGCCAAAATGATGGTGTTCTCTTTATCGGTGCCAAAACTGGTGGGAACCTTCACGTTATTGGGTACAACCAGTTGACCTTCGGCGAGGGTTTCTTCACTGACAAAACCAACATCAAGGGTGACGTCTTCACCGGTGGCGTTTGTTGCGGCCATGAGTAGGTTGCCCACTTTGCCGTTGTCGCTAATGACCAGGATGTTGTCGAGGTAGATATCTCCGAGCTGGACACTTACGCCATCGCTGGGATCGTATTGAATCAGAGTTGCCTGCGGTTGAAGCAGATTACATCCGCTAGTTCCTAAAACAACACCTGCAGCTAGTGCAACAGCAGCAATGACACGAACTTTCACGGCTTTTGAGCCTCCCGGAATGATGGGATAAATCCCCTTGATTGAGCCTTTTTACTCTATCGCATCGTGGTGACTGCCTCCCACGAACGACGCCCGCCTGGTGGAACCACACGGCAGATTACATGCCCCCAAAGCCGTGGTAAACTGGTAGTTCTTGACCTAAGGGGCTCTACACGCATGCAATTTGTTGTTGGCGAAACAGTTGTTTACCCACACCACGGTGCCGCAAAAATCACCGAAGTGAAAAAACGCAAAATTAAAGGTGACGAAAAGCTTTATTTGAAGCTGCACGTTGTCCAAGGTGACCTCACCATTGAAGTACCCGCAGAGAACGTTGATCTCGTGGGTGTCCGTGATGTTATTGGCAAAGAAGGTCTCGAGCAGGTGTTTGACGTGCTCCGCGCACCATTCGTCGAAGAGCCCACCAACTGGTCTCGTCGTTATAAGGCAAACCTTGAAAAGCTCTCTTCTGGCGATGTCATCAAAGTTTCTGAGGTAGTTCGTGACCTGTGGCGCCGTGACCAAGACCGCGGTCTTTCTGCGGGAGAAAAGCGCATGCTTGCCAAAGCTCGCCAGATTCTCATTTCTGAGCTTGCCCTAGCCAAGAAGACAGACGAAGAAAAAGCTTCTGAGTTCCTCGACGGAGTTCTCGCGTCCTAACAGCGCGAGTGTGCCTAGAGCAGGTTCACCATGTCTGAATCCCTCAACATGAGAACTGCCATCATTGTCGTTGCTGCCGGCAGTGGCACTCGGTTAGGTGCTGCCCTGCCAAAAGCTTTTGTTGATCTTGACGGCCAGACTCTGCTGGAGCGCACCCTACGCACCATTGCCCACCTTCCTGAACCCGTTCAGGTTGTCGTGGTGGCACCGTCAGATTTTGTTGGTGATGCCGGGGAGATCTGTCACCGGGTTGCTCCAGAACTCTCCGAGGTGTTCACCGTGACCGCAGGTGGAGACACTCGTCATGACTCGGTGTCATTAGGACTTTCACATGTTGCCTCGAGCGTG
>JBIIGO010000092.1:0-4189 GCA_044236405.1 Aurantimicrobium sp. | reverse complement strand
AACGACCGCGACGATCTCCCTTATGGAAATTATCAATCAAGTTTTGATCGTTTGTGTAAGAGTGAACCGTCTCGACGTGACCATATTCAACACCATAGGAGTCGTTGATGACCTTGAGAACGGGGGTAATCGCATTTGTTGTACACGATGCAGCAGTAATGATGGTGTCGCTATCGGTGATGGTGTCATCGTTAATCCCAAACACAACATTTTTTAGCGGTGATTTACCAGGAGCTGTCAGCATGACGCGCTTGACTCCCTTAGCTTTCAAGTGCTGGGAAAGACCTGCTTCATCTCGCCACTTACCGGTGTTATCAATCAAAATTGCATTGTTAATGCCATATTTTGTGTAATCAATGCTCGTGGGATCATCTGAATAAATGACCTGGATAGGTTTGCCATTGGCGATGAGGAGATTGTTCTTCTCATCAATGGTGATGGTGCCATTGAAGGGACCGTGCACTGAGTCGCGGCGAAGCAAACTTGCTCGCTTCACTAAATCCATGTCTCCGCCTTTGCGAACAACAATGGCACGCAATACTGGACCACGACCGTTTTCTGCATTGCCTAAAAGAATTCGGGCAAGCAGTCGTCCAATACGACCAAAGCCATACAACACAACGTCAACAGCATCGGAATCAGTAGCTGGGCGACCTTTGCCTTCTAGCGTTGCCAGCTGATCGTGGGCATATTCGCTCAGTGTCTGAGATGTCCCCGAGGAACTCCAGCCAGAGATCATCCGCGCCACATCAATGGAAGCTGGACCAGGATTCAACGCAACAATGGCCTGAACAAGTTTGAGTGTCTGATTGATATCAAGTTCCTGCCCGTCGACGTGACGGGCATAACGATGCGCCTTGACAATGTCCAGCGGAGCGGAATTGACGAGCTTACGACCGTGGATCGAGGTGACAACCCCATTATCGCGATAGAGCGAACCGATCAGAGGTATAAGTTGCTCGGCAATTGCTTGGCGGTCAGTCCACGTGGCGTCTGAGTGTGCGGCCATCAGAAGAGAGTCTCCCTGTTGTTGAAGGTATATGTCCACCATGCATGTCTCGTCATTGTGGAACAAGTCGGTAATTGTGCCCAAAAGCATGCTGGAAAGCTTGCTTTTGTGGAGGGAGTAGTTCTAGCCTAATTCACTTTGTGAAACTAAAGGCTCTGTTTTGCGACCTTGATGGTGTTGAGCGTGTCCGGTAAATCCCCAGCCTTCAGGCGTAAGCTCAGCCCAAGAGCCATCGAGGCTTCCGACGAAGGGAAAGATCATGGCAGAAAAAAACATTAAGAAAAGCAGTGGCAAAACTGCACCAGCTAAAACGCTGAAAGAAAAGCGCGCTGACAAAAAAGATAAAGCAAACGCGAAAGCAGCTTATAAAGAGTAAGTCAGTTTCTCGGGCTACAGACTGAGCCCACCAGCGAGAAGTGTCACAGCGAGCACCAGGAATACTCCCGCAACAATAAACTCCATGGTGATGGTGAACCACACGGTGGTCATCACGGTGCGCATCGCGTGAGCGGCAAACACAATAAATACAAGCCATACCGCGCTCACCGCGATAAAAATCCCGCATAAAAACATCAGCTGAAGAGCTGGACTTTCTGACTGACCTAAAAACTGTGGGAAAAAGGCAAGGAAAAACACCAACACCTTGGGGTTGGTGATATTTGTCAAAAGTCCCACCACATAGGGGCCAAGTTTTGAATTCTTTTCCTCTGCCGCAACTGCCTCAATATCAATGGACTCATCTTGGGCACCCCGGTGTTCTCTGAGAAGCGTGAAACCTGCATATGCGCTTCGGAGAGCTAAATACAACAAGTAGAGCGCGCCGATAATTTGTAGCCAGAAGAGCGCGCCGGGTGCCCTGGCAATGAGTAATCCGACTCCCGAAATTAGCAGAGCAGACAAGATCACAATTCCGGTATAAATACCAAACATTGTCGAAAAACCAGATTTAACTCCCCCACGCAATGTGGAACGAAGTAAGACAAAGGTGTCAGCACCAGGCGACAAAATGATGACCAATGCCGCCACAATAAAGGCTGGCAGCACAGAATAATCAAGCATGACTAGCTATCGATAAAGGAGCGTAAGGCTTCCACAATGATGCCGTGATCATCTTGATGGGGAACCCCGCTAGTAAGGACCATGCCCACCATGTCATTGCCGACAATCAGAGGAAACCCTCCCCCGTAACACACATACTCCTCAGGGTTGAGTCCTGTTTCCTCATAAAAGTTTTTACCCTCAGAAGCAAACCGTTGACCTACTAAGAAACTAGGTTGTTGGAACGTGAGAACCGTGTTCCTTTTGCGCGCAATCCACTGATCGTTTTCTGCAGAGGTCCCTTCACACGCATACTGAAAAATTCGCTGATCACCAAGAAAGACCGCAATAACCATCGGCCATCCCCGCTCTTCAGCGCGTTCAGCTAGATCCAGCCCGATGGACAGAGCATCTTGATGGGATAGTTCTTGGAAGTGGAGTGAGGAAAATTGCTCCTCTAACTCAGGAACATCCGCGATGAGTTCAGGAACTTGAGACATCATTTAGCCTTCATCGCTGAACCGATGATGGCATCCACATCAATTTCTACCAACATGTCATCAGCGGCAAGTTTGCAAACTTCAACAGCGGTAGCAGCTGGCCTTATATCACCAAAGATTTCACCGTGAACTGCCCCCACTGCCTCGAAGTCATCCATGTTTGTCAAATAGATCCTGGTGCGAACAACATCTGCGAAGGTTGCGCCTGCCTGAGTCAAAGCTGCTTCAACGCGCTTAAATATTTCACGGGTTTGTGCGGCTGCATCATCGCCACCAATCGCACCGTCAGGTGCGCCAGATGTGGTGCCTGCCACAAAGACAAAATCACCAGCCTTAACGGCCCGGGAATAGCCAACAACAGGTTCATAAACAGAACCAGAAGAAATAAGGGTGCGAGGATACGTCATTCCTCAACGATACTTCAGCAGATGAGATTACTTGCGGCGTTTACGAATTTCTCGTGCAGCTACAACACCGGCAGCACCCAAAATTAGGGCTATGAACGCCATCGACATCAACCACGGAAGGGCAGCATCTGGAATTCCGGTATTAGCTAATTCAACCTTGCTTCTCGTTGGGGTTCCTTGAGAGTCAAAAGAACCATTGGGCCCCACGCTAAAGGGTAAGACAACCTGCATCGGGTCTCCGTCAGCATCAATGCCAGAGAAGTACACCGTGTAATCCCCTTGCCCTAAGCCACCAGGAAGCGTGGTGGATCCAATGGCATTACCGGAGGAATCTGCGTATCCCGCATCAATTTCTTCAGCAGCAGTTGGATTTCCTGTAGGAATGACCTCAACCGCATATAGTTCCCCTGGCTTCAAATCTGGGATGTTGTACGGAACCTCAGCTCCATTTGTAGTTGATCCTGGGGTGGTATCGATGGCAAGCCCACCCGGAGGTGTCGGAATTTCTTGCCATTGAGCATACAAAGTAAATGATGATTGAACATATATTGTTTCGCCAGGCTCATATGGAAAATTTGAACCATCAGCTGCAATATTCCAGCCTGTAAAGGTGTACCCGTCCTTGAAAAGTTGACCACTTCCTGGAATAACAAGTGGTTCTCCACCAGGGTCGATAGGGCTTGGTGGTGTCCCGCTTCCCGTATTCGCGACGAAGGTAACAGTTGCAGGAATATCCCAAATTGCATATAAGGTCATGTCATATGGAGGCAAGATAGTCCATCCAGGTTGGTACATCACCCCTGAACCATCAGGCCTAGTGTTCCAACCAGCAAAAGTTGCGCCACTGAGCGAAGTAGAACCTTGAGCAGAAATAATGTGGTCGTCCCCGCGAAGCTCAGTAGTCGAAGAGGGGGTTGCATTTCCAGATGCTCCGTTATTGGAATATGAAACTGTATAGCTAACACTGTTTACAGGAGGGGTGGTGGTTACAGGCGCCACAGTTCCCCAGTTTCCGGAAGAAAATGAAATCTGAAAGAGTGCAGCTCCCCCAGAACCTGCTCCTATCTTGATACCTACTGTGCTGGTTTCTGAGTAATTGACCTGTACCAAAAACCGTGGATCAGCATCTGTCGGGTCTCCCTGTCCTGCGGGTTCTGCAAACCTAAATGCGCCGCTAGTTTCGGATACAGATAGAGCAGTGTTAGGGGACAAAAGATAGGATTCTAATCCCGCAA
>JBIIGO010000090.1:0-4238 GCA_044236405.1 Aurantimicrobium sp. | reverse complement strand
CTGCCAACGCAAGATGTTCATTCGTGAGGCCGCGGGCTTCGTTACCAAATAACCACGCCGTCGGAAGATCTAAGACGCCAGCAGAACGGGCAAGGACAAGATCCTCGCCTTTGATATCGGCAGCGATGAGCTGAAGGCCTGCATCTCGAACGAGCGGAACAACATTCTCGAGTTCCACATCAACAGTTATGGGCAAGTGAAAGAGAGATCCTGTTGTCGAGCGCACCACTTTAGGGTTATAAAGATCCACACTGCGGCCAGTAAGCACAACTGCATCCGCACCGGCAGCATCGGCAACCCGAATAATTGTTCCTAAGTTTCCTGGGTCTCCTTGAGTGCGGTGGGAAACTGGTGAACAACAGCAATAAATCCTTGTGGGGAGACAGTGTCCGCCATTGCATCAATGACTTCTTCGGTGGCGAATTCCACATCCACCCCCGCATCAACCGCGGTTGCCGCAATGTCTGCATACCTCTCTAAAGCAGTCGGGGTTGCATAGAGCTCCACAACGAGCTCTGGACGATAGGCCAGTGCTTCAGCGACGGCTTGCGGACCTTCTAACAGGAAAAGCCCGGTCTCTGACCGGGCTTTTCTCTGAGAAAGCTGGGCAACCGCCTTCACGCGAGCAGCGCGAGGGTTGTCAAGCATGTGTTCTAGGCCTTGGGAGCAGAAGTGTCTGCGGGAAGAGCCTTACGAGCTGCCTCAACAAGCTTGGTGAAGGTTGCGGGGTCAGTGACCGCAATTTCTGCAAGCATGCGGCGGTCAACCTGAATGTCAGCCAAGGCAAGACCTTGGATGAAACGGTTGTAGGTCAGACCGTTGGCGCGGCTGGCAGCGTTAATACGCTGAATCCAGAGGCGACGAAATTCACCCTTGCGTGCACGACGGTCGCGGTAGGAGTAGACCAGGGAGTGTGTAACCTGCTCTTTTGCCTTGCGGTACAGACGTGAACGCTGTCCGCGGTAACCTTCGGCGCGCTCGAGGATGACGCGACGCTTTTTGTGAGCATTAACCGCTCTTTTTACTCTTGCCATGTTCTTTTTTCCTTAATCCTTATCCGGTGACTTACTTACCGAGAAGCTTCTTGATGACCTTTGAGTCAGCTGGTGAGAGCACCTGGTCCTGGTTCAGCGAGCGCTTACGCTTGCCGGACTTGACTTCGAGGTTGTGGCGCATACCTGCCTGCTGCTTCATCAGCTTGCCGGTGCCGGTGAGCTTGAAGCGCTTCTTGGACCCGGAGTGGGTCTTCTGCTTTGGCATTGTTTCTCCTTTAGGGTCGTAGATCCAGGACTGGATTACGGGGCTTAGTCGTCGAGTTCTTCCGAACGAGACGGGGTGGACTTGGGGGCTTTTGTTGCCTTAGCAACTGGTGTTTTCTTCACTGCAGGTGCTTTTTCTTCCGCAACGACTTCTGCTGCCTCGACAGCAGGTTCTTCTGCTTTCGGCGATGGCGCGTCGGATTTCTTTCCCGTAGTTTGCTTAGCCTTTTGTTCAGCTCGGGCTTCTGACTTAGAACGCAGAGGCCCAATAATCATGACCATGTTGCGGCCATCAATAGTGGGGGTTGATTCAATGGTTCCGAATTCAGAGACTTCTTCAGCAAACTTTTGTAAGAGTCGAACACCTTGTTCGGGTCGTGATTGTTCACGACCGCGGAACAAAATCATTGCTTTGACCTTGTCACCATCATTCAAGAAGCCAATGGCGCGCTTCTTCTTGGTTTCATAATCGTGGGTGTCAATCTTCAGGCGGAAACGCACCTCTTTGAGGATGGTGTTGGCCTGGTTACGACGAGCTTCTTTGAGTTTCTGGGCAGCTTCGTACTTAAACTTTCCGTAATCCATCACTTTGGCCACGGGAGGCTTAGCCTCTGGCGCAACCTCAACAAGGTCAAGGTCAGCCTCTTGCGCTAGGCGCATGGCAACCTCAATAGGCACGACTCCTACTTGTTCGCCATTGGGACCAATGAGACGAACTTCGGGGACGCGTATACGGTCATTTGTACGTGGATCGCTAATGCGCTGCTCCTCTAGATTTTTCTTCTTACCCGAAATGGGCTGAAAGAGGAGTCTTACGTGGCACGCGAGCACATTACTGCTGTTGTTCACGACACAAGGAATGAATCCTTGCGGCACCCTACCTACCGATTCGACACGCTCACCGGCGGAGTGCAAGAACCCAGTAACCTGTTAGAGCCGGTTATGGGTGGGAGTAAACTCCACTTTCAATCTGAAGAGCATGAGCTCTCTAGACCTGCATAAGCCTAGCAGAGGATTACACAGTGAGCGAAAGCGCAAAAGACGACGAGCTAACCCAAGCGATTTTAGACATCTCAGAAGTACCTGCCATTGAGGTCATTGTGGAAGTTGCCGTCAACTTGATGAGTGCCGCAGCCATTAAGTGTGGTCTGGCCGAAGGCCCCGATGCCAATGAGCTCAAAGATCTTGATGAAGCTCGTAAACTCATCAACGCACTTGCCGGATTAGTCACAGCAGCTGCCCCTGATATAAGTGACTCCCATGCCAGGCCCCTACGAGATGGCTTGCGTTCCCTCCAGCTCGCATTCCGCGAAGCTTCACCCATCCCCGACGCTATTGGCATGGGCCCGGGTGAAAAGTGGACGGGTCCGGTTACTTAGACGTTTTGCGCTTAAGGCTCAGAGATAACCATCCAAGCAGCACACCACTGAGGGCGATTCCAACACCCAACCACAGCTGAGTACTGTTCACCTCAACGGCAGAGGTACTTGGAAGTGTGGCCTGAGTTGGGCTCACTGAAGGGCTTGGGCTTGGCGGACAGGTACCAAAAATTTGGATCAAACTCGACGCACCCGTAGCAACAAAGAGTTCCCCACAGGGGCCGTAGTTCATAAAGTAAGCGCTACTCAAACCTGTTCCCGGACCAGTCCAGACTGTTTCTGGTGCAATGTTTCCGTTTGCTGTTGAGGCAAAGAAAGAAATTTTTCCAGGAAAAGAGTCTTGAGAAACAGTGATTTTTCCATCCACTGCCAACTCAACGTCATAAGGGTTCGTCAAGCCAGTGTTTGCACCACTAATTGTTTTTTGAAGTAGGTGGGTTCCTCCGCTGGGTGCCCAATATTCTACGCTGTCCTGGTTTTGGTCAACCATCCAAAAAGAGCCATCGGGCTGAACGTCAATACCAAATGGTGTTCCTCCCACAGGAATTGTTGCAATGGGGGCGACGTTTGTTGTCGTCCCGGCAGCAAAAACGTAGACATTTCCCCGACCAGAATCAGTTACATATACCTTCCCGCTGGCGTCAACGCCAAGATCCTGGGGTGTGTAGAGCTCTGACGGTGGGTACGGATTGTTATCAGCTGGGATGAGCCCGAGAGAAGTACCGTTGAGGTCGTAAACGT
The DNA here is from genome assembly GCA_044236405.1 of Aurantimicrobium sp. Classification (GTDB taxonomy): domain Bacteria; phylum Actinomycetota; class Actinomycetes; order Actinomycetales; family Microbacteriaceae; genus Aurantimicrobium. The sequence goes on along the minus strand of JBIIGO010000090.1, from coordinate 859 downwards.
ATACACCCGCGTTGAAGTTGATGATGTAAAGGCGGCCATCAGCCCCAACAACAACATTAGAGGGGAAACTTCCCGCGTTAATTTCCAAAATCGGTGTTGCAACACCGGCAGCATCCACGGCATAAACCAGGGTTCGTGTTGAGTTAGCAGGATCGTATTTAGTGACGTAGGTGGTTCCGTTTGATGCGACGGCAACACCACTCACGGCAGCGCTATTGCTGGGCGAAGGAATTACAGTGATTGTTCGATCAGGAGTCTTATCTACCGTCGTTGCCCATGCGGCCGAAGCCGCTCCCCCAATAAACAGAGCTAATGAAAGAAGAAAAACTAAGGGACGATAAAACATTTTTCTCCTCAATACTTAGCTGCGCTGGGGAACGAGTTGGACTTTCATCGAGTCTACTCGCTGGGCAAAAATCTCTTCCTGAGCCCACTTTGAGGACAAGGAGCGGATGACCCGTTCCACATCTTCCTGATTCAAACTAGGTGGCAAGACAATCTGAACTACCAGTTCTTCATCACGCCCGCGGGCATCAGGGTCACCTGCTGCTAAACGGATGGCGTTTACAAATGGCTCATCTGAGATGGACGTATCAAAAACATGCTGCATCATCGGATCAATATGGTTGGGTGCCCACGGTGTTGCCTTCGCAACGGCTTCGACAGTGGGACGGCGCATCACAAACTCTGTGGGTGACTTAGGGTCAACCACAATCCATTTAGCGCCATCAGCAACAGCTCCTAACGCTGCACGGCGAGATTCCATAGGGACTGGACGAGCCTCGGGATTCCAGGTGTTCATGGCCTGGACGGAGGTAAACACTGGAAGAACTTTCTGCCCCGAAGGTCCAGCAACGGT
>JBIIGO010000089.1:0-4289 GCA_044236405.1 Aurantimicrobium sp. | reverse complement strand
AATCAGGAATGAGCGAGGAGGCAGATCGATTACGCGTGAAACTTCACCTCAAGCATGTTCCTGCGACCATTAAAGAGGGCCGTCTAGCTATGGCGCAATTGCTCGATCTCGATGACCGGGTTACTGCTGTTATTGGGTTTAATGAGCCTGCCATGATTGGGGCTATGGAAGTTATTGCCTCTCGGAACCTGTCAATCCCCGAAGATATTTCAATTTTGTCTTATGGAATTTCAGATGTCGCCGCAAACATGACCGTTCCTTCCCAAACCACCATTGGAGTCGAAGGAAGAGATTTAGGTCGGATGGCAGGACAATACTTAGTTGCTCGGCTCAACGGTGATCGAAAATCTGTTTTGCAACATTTGTCTGCACCCCACTTCATTGACAGGGGAAGTACGGCTCCCTTAAGGCCAGGGTCCTAAAAACTCAGTCACGATTTGGTTACAAATCTCAATAAATCACCAAGCCAACTAGACAGACGAATCATTCATTCGATAGATTTCTCTTTATCGACGCGCGTCGACGATGCGCGTCGAACCTGGAAGCACCAAAGAAGTTGCGTGGCCAAATCGGTCACCAATGAGAAAGGTAATCACAATATGAAGGCAAGCAAGCGCGGTATCCGCGTAGCCGCAGCAGTTGCTGCTGGTGCGCTTACCCTCGGCACCCTCTCGGGTTGTGCCGCTGGTGGCGACGACAGCAACACATTCACCGTATGGTGGTACTCAGGAGAAGACACCGCTCAGTACATTGCATGGTCTGAAGCTCTCGAAGAGTTCAAGGCAGCAAACCCTGACGTCACTGTCAACTTCGAGTTCAAGACCTGGGAACAGATCGAGAAGTCTGGTAACTCCATTCTCGACTCTGACAAGGCTCCTGACCTCTCCGAGTGGAACAAGGGTAACGGTACCGCAGGTGCTGCTTCACAGGCTGGGCTGTTGCTCAACCTCGAAGAGTACGCAGCTGAGTACGGTTGGACTGACCTCCTCCCCGCATCTGCTCAGCAGGTTGGTCGTTACACCGACGGTCTGATGGGTAACGGAGACCTCTATGGTGTTCCTACCTATGGTGAGTACGTTGGATGGTTCTACAACGCTGATTTGCTCGAAGCAAACGGCATTGACGCCACCTCGTTCACCAGCATGAGCGACATGACTGCTGCATTTTACACTCTTCTTGCTGCAGGTATCACTCCTGTTGCAGCAGCTGACTACATGCTCGTTCACCTTGCATACAACCTCACCCTGAACAAGGCTGACAACGCATGGGTTAACGCTTACCAGTTCTTCGATGGTGAAGTTGACTTCAACGATGCAGCTTTCACTCAGGCATCTGAGCTGATCCAGGAATGGACCCAAAAGGGTTACATCGCGTCTAGCGCTTCTGGTGCTTCCGCAGATGACGCTACTGCAGCGTTCACCAGCGGTGCATCACCATTCATGCCTGGTGGAACCTGGTTGGACGGAACAGTTGCTGGTGCAGCTGAGTTCACCTGGGGCAAGATCCTGAACCCAGGAAACGCAGTTTCTACTGGTTCTGCCGGTAACATCTGGGTTATTCCTGCAAAGGGTAAGAACCCTGACCTTGCAGCTGAGTTCATTAACTTGACTCTTCAGCCCAAGTCTCAGAACACCCAGGCTGCAAACGGTGGTCTTCCACTTCTTGCAACCGAGATTGGTGACAACCCCACCACTCTGATCACCCTTCCTCTGTTCCAGCAGCTTGTTGCGGACAACGGTCTTGGTTTCTACCCTGACTGGCCCGTATCTGGTTACTACGACATCCTCAAGGCTGCCGTTATTGACCTCGTAGCTGGTAACACCACTCCTGAGCAGTACCGTGAAGCAATCGGTTCTTACTACGAGGAGAACAAGCCATAACCAGTGATGTTTAGAGCTTTGCTCTAACTCACTACGTAAGGCAAAGAATCCGGTGCGGTGTCCTCCGCGGCATCGCACCGGATTCGCTTTTTCTTGCCATCAGGCAAACCCCTAGCTAGTCTCAACAGACACAGCTGTATTTTTCCCTTAGTCGACGTACATTCTTACAACGAGGTCCTCATGGCAGTTATAACTGAGAACACAACTCGTAAAAAGAGCACTTCATCAGGAAGATACTGGCCCTACCTCATTCCTGGGCTCGTAGCTTTTGTGCTCATTGTGGTTATTCCTTTTGTTTGGAACATCTATCTGTCCTTTACTAAATGGAATGGTCTGGGAACCCCTCAGTGGATCGGGCTTGAAAATTACGCCAAGTTGATGGTCGATGACACTTTTTGGCAGTCCTTCCTTCACTCCATTGTCTTTATCTTCGCGATGGCCATCATCCCCACTATTTTGGGTTTGGTCATTGCCTCAGCTCTGTTTGACTACGTTGCCCCACGCTTTGGTAACCAATCTTCTTCACTTGTTCGTGCAGGATTCTTCCTCCCTCAAATTATTCCTATCGCAGTGGCTGGTCTGTTGTGGACGTGGATGCTGTCGTCCCAAACCGGAATCATCAATACCATTTTGGGTGAATTGGGCGTCCCCAAAGAGCAGTGGCCAAACTGGCTTGGAAATGCCAACTTGGCCATGCTCTCCGTCACCATCGTGTTGATATGGATTCAGGTGGGATACACCATTGTTATCTTCATGTCTGGTCTTGCCCGCGCAGATCAGTCCGTCCACGAAGCAGCCGCCATTGATGGTGCTTCATGGTTCCAAAGATTTAGAATCATTACGCTCAACCAGCTTGCTCCCGAGATTGCTGTTGTGCTCTTGACCACAACCGTTGCAGCTTTGAAAGTTTTTGCTCCCGTGTATGTGATGACGCAAGGTGGTCCTGGAACTGCAACCACAGTTCCTGCCTATTACTCTTACTTCAACTTCATCCAAACCAGCAAGGTTGGGTATGGAGCCGCTGTGGCCACTGTGTTAGCACTGTTACTGATTGTGATGTCGTATTTCATATTCCGTTATCAAACCAAACAGGGAGCTGACCGATGAGCGCACCCATCATGGTAGAAAACGCCCTTAATCCTGAATCTATGGACCATCCCAAGATATCCAAAAAGGGCAGGGGCGGTTTCAACAAGCGAACGGGTACATCCTGGCTGATAGTCGCTTTCCTGATTGCTTCGGCAATCGCATGGATTTCACCCATGTACCTTGCCTTTGTGAATGCAGGTAAATCAAAAGAGCAGTACACCGCAGAAGGCCCACTTGTTCTTCCGAATCCATTAGATTTCTCTGGGATTATCGGCTTCTGGGAAAAGGCAGACTTTACTTTGAAGCTGTGGAACTCTTTCCAAATCAGTTTCTTTGTCGCCATTTTTGCGGTTGCTTTGAGTTTCTTTACCGCCTATGCCATTGGCATCGGCCGTATACGTGGGCGATTCTGGATACTCGGTCTCTTCCTTGTCGCGTTCACTATTCCAGGTGAAGCACTGATGTATCCCTTGTTGCGTATGGCCAAGATGGTCAACCTGTATGACAACATTTGGTCATTGATTATCATTTTTGCCGTTTTGCAAAGCGCTTTTGGAACGTATCTTTTAGCCTCCGTGCTTTCTGATTTTCCTGGAGAACTCTTGGAAGCGGCAAAAATTGATGGCGCGGGAACCTGGCGAGTGATGAAAGATATTGTCTTCCCATTGACACGTCCAACGTTAATGGTGTTGATGGTGTTCTTCTTTATTTGGACGTGGAACGAGTTCTTGTTGCCCCTAGTGTTGCTGCCGTCAAACGACAGTCAAACTGTGGCGTTATCTATGGGACTTGCCTCCGGACAATACACCTCTGATCCCACAACCCAAGCTGCTGCGGCTCTAGTTGGTATTTTGCCAACCCTGCTGTTCTTCCTTATTTTCCAACGAACCCTGCTCAAGGGAGTCACGATGGGATCTGTGAAGTAATACTTTTTGTGGGTGTGGTGTTTATCGCCACACCCACGATTTATAGTCAAAATTCGACGCGCGTCGATAAAAATTATTAACTAACCACACAAGAAAGTAGTACGAAATGTCAGCGTCAGACACTCTCCCCGGAGGCCCAACTTGGTGGCGTCAAGCAGTTGTCTACCAGGTCTATCCTCGCTCCTTCAAAGACTCCAATGGAGACGGACTCGGAGATATCCAAGGCATCACGTCCAAAGTTGACTACTTGTCACAGCTTGGTGTCGACGCAATCTGGTTGAGCCCTTTTTACCCTTCTGCTCTTGCTGATGGGGGGTATGACGTTGATGACTATCGTGATGTCGATCCTAAGCTCGGAACGCTGGCTGATTTTGACGAAATGATTGCGCAGTAT
>JBIIGO010000088.1:0-4398 GCA_044236405.1 Aurantimicrobium sp. | reverse complement strand
AATAGAAAACCTTGACGCAGAGGCAGGAAAAATTCTTCTTGAAGATGGGGACGAGGCAGCATGGCGGGCAATGCGTTCTGTCGGCATCTGGTTAGGTTCAGCGTGTGCAAGCCTCAGTGCTGTATTGGACCCCCAGGTGTATGTCATAGGCGGGGGAGTTGCCGCAGCCGGAGAACGCTTCCTATCTCCAATTAGGGAATCATTCCTACTTAACCTCAGTGCACGGGGTTATCACCCCGAGCCAGAGTTTCGTATTGCACAGCTTGTCAATGATGCTGGTGTTGTCGGGGCGGCTGACCTCGCCCGTAAACATGCACAACGGCTAAGAGAGTAAACTCACTCCTATGTTTTATTGGCTGATGAAGAACATCATCGCCGGACCTATTCTTAAAGGAATCTTTCGGCCATGGGTGGTCGGAGCACACCATGTTCCTTCTGAAGGACCGGTGATTCTTGCCAGTAACCACCTTAGTTTTGTTGACTCGGTATTCTTACCCCTAGTCATCGATCGGGATATGGTCTTTTTGGCCAAAAGCGAATACTTCACGGGTAAAGGTCTTCGCGGGTGGGCCACGAAGTGGTTTATGAAGGGCACCGGTATGCTCCCCATCGACCGTTCAGGGGGAAAAGCATCAGAAGCAAGTTTAAACACTGGTCTTCGCGTACTCTCCGAGGGCAAAGTCCTCGGAATTTATCCAGAAGGAACCAGAAGCCCTGATGCAAAGTTGTATCGTGGACGCACCGGAATTGCACGTATGGTTCTCGAAGCGGGCGTAAAAGTAATTCCTGTTGCGATGATTGACACCGAAAAGGTTATGCCTATTGGGGCTAAGTGGCCAAAGCTTCGCCGTTTAGGTGTGATCTTTGGGGAACCTTTAGATTTCTCTCGTTTTGAAGGTTTTGAAGAAGACAGATTTATCCTTCGGGCCATTACTGATGAAATAATTTATGAACTCGCTGGACTGTCAGGACAGCAATACGAGGATGTTTATGCCTCGTCAAAGCGTGAAACACGCGTCATCGGCAAAAGGTAAGCTTGTATTCATGGCGCGGTGTATCCGCGCTGATTAATTTCCCACTCCTAACGAAGGTTTAATCGTGGCAAGCCAACAAGAGCCCAACATCGTCCCTGAGAAATCAGTGATTGATGGATTGGACTATTGGCGCCAATTGCCTATAAAGCAACAGCCTCAATGGCCTGATGCTCGTGCTGTTCAGTCCGTCAGCGAACAGCTCTCTACACTTCCTCCTCTGGTGTTTGCCGGTGAAGTTGATACGTTGCGCTCTCGCTTAGCTCAAGCAGCTCAAGGGAAAGCATTTCTCTTACAAGGCGGCGATTGCGCAGAAACATTCGCGGGCGCTACCGCGGACAAAATTAGAAACCGTATCAAGACGGTTCTCCAGATGGCTGTCGTGTTGACGTATGCCGCGGAAATGCCCGTTATCAAAATGGGTCGTATGGCTGGACAGTTTGCCAAACCCCGCTCCTCTGATACGGAAACCCGTGATGGCGTCACTCTTCCTGCCTACCGGGGAGACATTGTTAACGGATATGACTTCACCGAAGAAGCCAGAACGGCAAACCCTGAGCGCTTACTCCAGGCTTACAACACCTCAGTTTCCACGCTGAACCTTATTCGTGCATTTACCACTGGTGGTTTTGCTGACCTGCGTGAAGTTCACTCATGGAATAAAGGTTTTGCCAAAAACCCGGCAAATATCCAATACGAAGCTCTCGCAAAAGATATTGATCGGGCCATTAAGTTCATGGCTGCGTGTGGTTCAGATTTTGAAGCCCTAAAAACAACCGAATTTTTTGTCTCTCATGAAGCCTTGTTGATGGATTATGAGCGTCCCATGACTCGTATTGATTCGCGGACAGGTCACCCCTACAACACCAGCGCACACTTCTTATGGATTGGTGAGCGCACACGTGAACTTGATGGCGCTCATGTTGACTTCCTTTCTCGCGTTAGAAACCCCATTGGTGTGAAATTGGGCCCCACCACTGACGCGGAAAACATGAAGCAGCTGATCGACAAACTCGACCCTGACAGGGAGCCAGGCCGACTCACCTTTATTACTCGTATGGGTGCGGGCAAAATTAGAGAAGCGCTGCCTCCCTTACTCGAAGCAATCAAGGATATGGACGCTAATCCTTTGTGGATTACAGATCCTATGCACGGCAATGGAATCACAACGCCAAATGGATACAAAACTCGTCGATTTGATGATGTCATGAATGAAGTTCGTGGCTTCTTTGAAGCTCACCGTGAAGTGGGAACTTTCCCCGGTGGCGTGCACGTTGAGCTCACAGGCGATGATGTCACAGAGTGCCTGGGTGGGTCTGAGCACATCGATGAGAAGGACCTTGAAAGTCGCTACGAGTCGTTATGCGACCCTCGTTTGAATCACATGCAAAGTCTTGAACTTGCCTTCTTAGTAGCCGAAGAACTCAAGCGCGCTTAGTCACGCTCTTCGTGGTTCCACTGCGCATCAGGATCAAAACCTGATCCGTATTGTGTCTCGGTATACCCCGTCATTGGAGAATATCCATGGGGTCCGTTGTAATAATCTCCATTATTCATGCCATCAATCATGTCTGATTGGTTATGTGGGGTTGTGCCTTCTGGTCTTGGTGTCACAGGGCTAAAGATAAATCTGACTATTCCTATAAATAGGGCTATTGCTCCCCATACGATGAGTCCGAAACCGACAAATATAAAAATTCCTAGTAGTGCTTCCATAAGATATTCCCTCCCAAATCAAACATAAAAGCAGCCACGGACATTCAGCCAGTCTTGCGCTAACGAGAGACAAATCTGGGATTGTCCGTGGTTCCCACAACACTGTGATGAGGTCCGTGTCAGGGCAGGTATCTGTTTTGATACAGGGGGCTAACCCTGACACGGATCTAGAAGCTCATAGAGAAAAACCCCCGCAGAATACTGCGGGGGTTTTGCCTATAAAGATTCTTAACGAGCGAGTTCACGGCCCCACTTATCGCGCATTGACCCAAATGCAATGAGCAAAATATCAATGAGCCACCAAAGTCCTAATCCACCAGCGGTGATCAGTTTGAGCAGTCCTGTCCATACTTTGCCTAGGTACATCCGGTCGATGCCGAGGTAGCCAACAAAGATGGACAAGATCAATGTGATAAGAAACTCACGAGGAGGAAGTGTTGTTGTTTTAACCATGTTCGAAGTTTAGTTAGCGAAAAGTTTGTTGTGGGGGTAACTCACTTAGAAGGTGGAACATAGTTACAGCTATCTCCAGGACACAATTGCGGTTTCTTTTTTCCAAATCGTTGAGCTATTTCACAGCCAATACATATTCCCAAAGCTGCTTCGGCAAAAAGAAAGACCATGCACACACCACACAGACTAAAGATGACCCATATCGGTGCTCCTAGCCAGCCAAAAGCAAAGCATGTTGTCAGCGCAAGTCCGAACCCCATCCACCACGCTATTTTCTTAGGTGCTGCATCGACCCATTCTGGGCGTTGCTTGTAGACCAAAACGCGACCTAACGCCAAAGTGGGGGAGTAACGCGGGGAGATGGTGAGCCTAATCATCATGTCGAACAGAAAGAGGACTGCGAACCCGCGAGCAAACTCAAATTGGTAAGTGGTCAAGGCAACGATGTAGCCGGCAAACCCAATAGCAAAAAGAATGCCCGCACTGGCGCGAACTTCACGCTCGTTGATGACCTCAAAGTCATAGTCGGGAATTTTTTGACCAAAGTCTCCCCAAACGGGGCGGGTGCTGCTCATGTGTTTTAGTCCTTATGTAGGTAAAGATAGGTGTATGACAGATAAGTCTCGTGGAAATCTTCTTGTTGTTATTCAGTTTGTATTGCTCGCCATTATCTTGTTTTTCCCCGGTGGAACTCTGTGGGCTGTCCCTCAATGGCTGGGGTGGATAGCGATGGCCTTAACGTTTGGTGGGTTATTCATTGCGGTGTTTGGGATTTTTGGACTTGGTCAATCCCTCACTGCTAATCCTGTCCCTAAAGAACAATCTGAACTCAAGACGGGTGGGTTGTATGCTCGCATGCGCCACCCTATCTACAGCGGACTCATGGTCATGTCCGTGGGATTGACCATCAGTTCACAATCTCTCGTGAGCCTGATTGCCTGCATGCTGTTATTCATACTTTTCATGATCAAAGCACGCTTTGAAGAAAAGCTATTGCTGGATGCACATCCCGAGTATTCGACATATGCTGCCCGCGTTGGACGGTTTATCCCCGGCGTGGGAAAATTTACTCCTAGCTAACTATACCCCCTGGGGTATATACTTTCTTTATGGCTTCGATAGAACTTACTTCTGAAAATTTTGATGACACCATCACCACTAACGACATTGTTATTGTCGATTTCTGGGCTGAATGGTG
>JBIIGO010000087.1:0-4406 GCA_044236405.1 Aurantimicrobium sp. | reverse complement strand
AGTGGTTGGGTATACCCGGTAAGAAATGACACATCAAAGAGGCCGGCGAATCCCCCCACTCCACCGAGAACTTCGGGGCCGTGCGTGGCCTTAACCGAGGATTTCATCAGTTCAACGGCGAGGTCTCCTGCAGCCGTGTCGACACCTGCGTGGGCATAGGAAGATTTCTCGGTCACGAAACAAGTCTATCCAGTCACAGTTATGCCAGACTTGACAGGGAGTTCATTCGAATTTCGTTTCTCACCTTCACCTTCAGGAGAACCCCGGTCAATGTGTGGCATCGTCGGAATCGTCTCGACTGAACCGGTAAACCAGCAGCTCTACGATGCGCTGCTTCTTCTGCAGCACCGTGGGCAAGACTCCACCGGTATCGCCACCGCAGATGGTTCCCATCTGCACATGCACAAAACCAAGGGCCAAGTTCGCGAGGGCTACCGCACCCGAGATATGCGTTTGCTCACCGGGAATGTAGGGCTCGGTCACGTTCGCTATGCCACCGCCGGGGCGGCCTCGAACGAAGAAGAAGCACAACCGTTTTATGTCAATGCCCCCTATGGCATCGTGCTTGTTCACAACGGAAATCTCACGAACACACGTGAGCTCACCAAAGATTTGTTCTCCGTTGATCGTCGTCATGTCAACACCTCTAGTGACACTGAGCTGTTGCTTAATGTGTTGGCCACTGAATTACAGTCCACTGTTTCTGGCTCAGAGCTTGGACCAGAACACATTTTTGAAGCGGTCTCACGTGTGCACTCTCGCGTGGAGGGCTCCTATGCCGCCATTGCTCTCATCGCCGGCCATGGCCTCTTAGCCTTCCGTGATCCTTTCGGTATTCGTCCCCTGATTTTAGGTAAGCGACCAGCGCCGAATGGAAAAACGGACTGGGTTGTTGCCTCAGAATCCTTGGTGTTGGAAAGCGGCGGCTACCAGATTGTTCGAGATGTAGACCCCGGTGAAGCAATCTTCATCACCGCAGATGGTGAGATGTTTTCTCAGCAGTGTGCCGAGAACCCTCTACTTCGCCCCTGTTCGTTTGAGTACGTCTACCTCGCTCGTCCCGACTCCATCATGAATGGCATTTCGGTCTATGAGACACGGCTGCGCATGGGAGACAAGCTCGCGGCAACGATTGCCGAGCATGCGCCTTTGGGTGATATCGATGTGGTCATGCCGATTCCCGATTCTTCTCGCCCCTCAGCAATGCAGGTCGCCCGACGGTTAGGGGTGGAGTATCGAGAAGGTTTCTTCAAAAACCGCTACGTAGGTCGAACCTTCATCATGCCGGGACAAGCCCAGCGCAAGCGCTCTGTTCGTCAAAAACTTAACGCAATGTCCACCGAGTTCAAGGGCAAGAACGTTCTGATTGTTGATGACTCCATTGTTCGCGGAACAACCAGCCGAGAAATTGTTGAAATGGCCAGGGCTGCAGGAGCCAACAAGGTCACCTTCACGTCAGCGGCACCACCGGTGCGCTACCCCCACGTCTACGGCATCAATATGCCTTCTCGGGCCGAGCTCATTGCCCACGGCAGAAAAATTCCTGAGATAGCTACCGAACTGGGAGCAGATCATCTGATCTACCAAGAAGTTGCGGATATGGAATCGGCCATCATGGAAGGCTCTTCTCTCGAGGCCTTAGATGTCAGTTGCTTCACCGGGGAATACGTCACCGGAACAATTACGCCGGAATATTTAGAGTGGGTTGAAAAAACCCAACTTAGCTAATCGCTGACTTCTGTGCGCTCGGCTGTTGCCTCAATGACGTGACGTGAATAGTAGCGATCGGCTAAGAGGGCAAAGACGAGCCCCAGCGTTCCTCCCACGGAACCGGTAATCAGAACAAGGAACCCAAAGATTTGGGTCAAGGTGAACTCACTGGTGTTGGGGAAGGCAAAGGTCAAAATTAAGGCCGCAATGATTCCGAGAATAATTCCCAGAAACATAAATGTCAGAAACTTCGGAGATCTGCGAACAATGACCTGTTCTGTTGTGACACGTTCTTTTTCGCTCATGTCACCATTGTGCCAGCGGAAGCTGAGAACTGATGTTACTTCTGGTGCCAGAGGCATGAAGTAACCCTTGAGCGACTGCGTCATCCCAGCTCACTGTGCCCGTTGCAATGCCGACCCAGGTGTGTGAATCCATCTCCACAACATGGGCTGGGGTCCCCCGAGTATGTTCTGGTCCTTCCACACACTGGATAGCACCATAGGGAGGAATCCGAACCTCAACGCTCTTGCCAGGAAAGCTCTGCTCTAACACTTGGAGCAGATATCTCACTGCTAACGCCACAGTGTCGTTTGTGGCAGTACCAGCCTGAACGTGAGCAACAGCTTCGCCGCCCTCCACAGGAGAAATACGTGGCTTGGGCATAAGAGGTTAGGCGGTACGGCTGACCACATGGTCAGCAAAGGCGGAAAGTGCCTGCTTGACCGGACCTTCGGGTAATACCGCAAGGGCAGCAACAGCTTCATGAGCCCACCGCCGAGCCTCATCCCGGGTTTGTGCGGTGACCGGGTGGGCATACAGTTCAGCAACAGCAGCAGTGAAATCAGGATCTGATTCGGCAACATCCAGGCGAATGCGCTCCAGTAAAGCTGCAGCGAGTGGATCGGTAACTGCCTGCTTTTCGAGAAGCAAGGTGGGCAGAGTGGGAACACCTGCACGCAGGTCTGTTCCCGCACTCTTTCCGGTTTCATCCGAGTTAGGTGCAAGATCAAGAACGTCATCAGAGAGCTGGAAGGCAACACCGATTTTCTCACCGAAGGTGACAACAGCGTCTTCATATTCCCCTGGGGCATCTGAGTAGATGATTCCGCATCGTGCAGCGGTGGCAATCAAAGAACCTGTTTTATCGCTCAGCACACGAATGTAGTGATCAATAGGATCTTCACCTGGCTGGGGACCTAATGTTTCGTGAAGTTGGCCTAAACACAAACGCTCAAACGTGGTGGTTTGAAGTTTCATCGCATCAAGACCTAAGGACGCCATCAATGAGCTAGCCCGAGAGAACAGAAGGTCACCCGTCAAAATAGCGACCGAGTTTCCCCAGACCTGGTGTGTGCTGGGAACACCTCGACGAAGTGGGGCTTCGTCCATCACATCGTCGTGATACAAAGACGCTAGGTGAGTAATCTCAATTGCTTGAGCGGAGGTAATCACCTGTGGTGTTGCTCCCTTTCCCAATTGGGAAATAAGCAAGGTCAGCATGGGGCGTACCCTCTTACCTCCTGCTTCAAAAAGGTAACGGGCAGAAACATCAGCTAACGGGTCTGCAAAGAGGATGTTGTCTCGAATGCCCTGCTCGACCTGTTCAACTCCGGCATCAATAATGTCTGCCAGGTGTTTTGTCTCAGCTGAAGCAAACATGCGTTGGCGCAGAGACATGCGTGTGGCAATACCACCGGCACTACTCGCGCTTGCATTCATGAGTTCAGCCTAGTCTTCTCGCTATGTCTGAGACGGGGTGAGGGGCTTTGTTCCGCGGTGCAATGCCACAACACCGGCTGTGAGATTGCGGTAGGCAACTTTCTCAAAGCCGGCCTTCTTAATCCACTCAGAAAGAGTCGGTTGGTTTGGCCACGCTTCGATGGACTCCGCAAGATACGTATAGGCATCCGTGTGAGAACTCGACAGCTTGGCAATTGCCGGCATCACAGTCCGTAAATAAAAACCGTAGGCACCTGAAATAAATGCGGAGGGCGGGGTAGAAAACTCACAAATCACAATGCGCCCACCTGGTGTTGTCACCCGAAAGAGTTCAGAAAGAGCCTTCTCGGGTTCAACAACATTCCGAAGACCGAAAGACATTGTGACTGCATCAAAGCTGTTATCTGCAAAAGGAAGCTTTGTTGCATCAGCCTGAACAAACTCAATAAGTGGATTAGAGCCGTGTTTGGCTTTTCCTACCTCGATCATTCCGGGAGAAAAATCAGCAGCCACAACGTGTGCTCCAGATTTTGCTAAAGCGACGGAGCTGGTGCCCGTTCCTGCGGCAAGGTCAAGAATCCGCTCAGATAGTTGGGGATTGACAGCACGGGTTGTGGCAATTCGCCACAGATAAGAATTCCCGGCAGAGAGCACTGCGTTCGTCACGTCATACCCGGCAGCGACATCATCGAACATCGCCGAGACGTCTTCGGGTTTCTTAGATAAATCTGCAGTGGTCACACAAAGAAGTCTACGCCGACAGGCGTAGGCTATTTCGAGTGAGTTCACCCACCCCCACCTCGCTTGTCGTTGAGACGATCCCAGTTGAGTATTCCGACAGCATTGTTGAGATTCTTTCTGCAGACTCTCCCTTGTTGTGGTGGAAGAGGGGCGAAGGCTTCATCGGAATAGACGAATGTGCCAAATACACATTCTCCGGGCACGCAAGATTTACAGACGCATCTGCCATATGG
>JBIIGO010000086.1:0-4539 GCA_044236405.1 Aurantimicrobium sp. | reverse complement strand
TAAATATGTACATATTTAGTACAGTGGGACCATGTTTACCAAAACTCCGGATGAAGTTGTCAGTGTTGCCGACGCGCGCGAAGGCTTTTCCAAGATTTTGCGGGGCTTTCGCACCGACTTTGATCCCACACCAGTGATTGTGGGGGCACATCGCAAACCCGAAGCGGTCATAGTCCCCTACGAGCAGTTTGTGGCAGGAAGAAACGTTCATTCAGGATCTTCTGCATTAGATCTCGAGGTGTTAGGTGAGATGTCAGAGATCCTGCACAAGCTAGCGGCAATGAACAACATTGCCGAACTAGCCGTGTTTGGAAAGATTCTCGAGAACGGCTTGGGTCCAGAAGAACCTCTGGACCTGCTCGTTGGCCCTACGGCACAAGCTACCTATTTTGACCTGGTGCAATTTGCCTCAGAAATGGAGATTGTGCTGCGGAGGTTTGTGAACGTGGTTAACCGTGATGGCCTGCATCCTCTCTCAGATGCAGAAGTTGTTGACGCAGCTGTCTACTTCTAAAGCTTTGCTCGGCGAAGGACTTTAAGCGCAGGAATACCAATCAGCGCCAAACCAATTGCGCTGGTCAGGGCACGCACGGTGTCCCAACTCAGCGTTGAGGTGACAAGGGTATAGATGGCAAAACGCTCAAGGTTTTCTGCTATCCCTTGTCCGGGTGCATAGGAAATAGAAGTTTCGGGTCCCACACCAAAGGGCCAAAACCAGAGGTTCATGATGGCGCCAAAAAGATACGACGCAATGACGGCGTAGCCAATGAGCCAGTACAGCTCATAACGGCGGTCAGCTGGTGTGGGCTGAGCTGGAGCTTTGCCGGGGATTAACCCAGCCCCGGCGCCGACCCAGCCGGTGGCAAACATTTGGAAGGCCGTCCAGGGTCCAAATCCACCCCACAAAACAGAAGAGAGTGCAATGGTGAGAACGCCCAATAAGAATCCAAAACGGGCACCATAGGCTCGGCCCCCCAAGATCACAATAATGAACACTGCTTCGAATCCACCCACACCGGTACTGGCAATTCGAACAGCCGTTCCCACTGCGGCAAGGATTCCTAACAGTGCCAGAGCTTTTGAACTGGAGATGCTGCTATCGAGTAACAGTGACACCAACACAATCAGCGCGGGCACAAGTGCGAACACGATAATAGGCAGCGCTGCATGAACATCGCTGGGAAGCGCAATCCCCACGAGCGGCCACGTGAATGCAGCGAAAGCAACCAGGCTGATCAGAATCAGCAGAGTTGTTCGAAGCGGATTGAGTAGCGTCATGGTTGCATGACCTCAACAGATGTAATCCGCCCATCGTTCAGGCGCAGGATTCGATGAGAAATCTGTTCAGCAAAGTCAGTGTCATGAGTGGCACACATCACGGCAGTTCCTGTTTCTGCCACACACGCCAACACTTCAGCTGCATTGAGTCGTGCCTGAGCATCCAGACCTCGACTGGGCTCATCAACAAGCAGTACTGCCGGCTTCCATGACGACTGCACGGCAATAGCTAAAGCCAGCTGCGTTCCCACAGAGAGATCTCTTGGGTGGGTGGAAAGAATCTGTTCTCCGGTGAAAGCAGGCCCGTGGTGCCGCTCAAGCAAAGAGAAAAATGTCAGTTGCGTCAGTGCTGTTCCAGCGGGAATACCCGCCAGCTTGTCTGCGCGAACACATTCTTCAAAGACGGTATCTGTCACAAAAAGATCCGAGACATTTTCAGGGATAAGAGCAACAAACGGAGCACGTTGAACGGGCCGCAATGTGCTGATGTTCTTGCCCCGGACCATAACAGTGTTTGTGGCAGCGGGTTGGGCCAGTTGATGCAGCAGGGTAGATTTTCCTGCTCCATTTGCTCCCGTGATACAGACAATTTCTCCCTGGTTGGCCGTGAGAGAAATATCGAAAATACCGGTGTGCTCTGAATGAGCAAAAGTCAGATTCTGTGTTGTGAGGACGAGCTCTGACCCGACAACAGGAACTGTTCTCGCTGGGGCGAAAAGAGCGTCGACATGTCGCCCTTCCAGAATCTGACCATCATTGATGTGCAGGAAGCGGGGGCGAAGTCGTTCGAGAGCTGCAGTGTGGTGTTCTGCAATAACTACGGTTACACCTTCACGGGAGAGCTCACTGAGGGTGTCGACAAGAAGTTCAACGGACGTCGAATCGAGTTCGGCAGTGGGTTCGTCGAGAACGACAATCGCGGGGTGGGTAATCAGTGCACTAGCCAAGGCAACACGTCGGGCTTGTCCTGCCGAAAGGGTATCTAGGGTGTTGTCTGCAAAATCAGAGAGACCATAATGCTGAAGAGCATCAGAGATTGTGTTCTCGTCACTCTGTATTTCTGCAAGACGTAACCGAGTAATGAGTTCTGTTCTGGGTGTGGCACTGAGAAAAGAATCGCGAACATTTTGGGGAACCCATCCCACCAGAGAACTGGTGTGACGTGGGGCAAGGGCACGTCGATCTAGTCCTGCAATCGTGAGTTGGCCTAATGCCTCTGCGTGATGAAAATGTGTGGACAGTCCCACGATGGATTCCAGAAAGGTCGTCTTCCCGCTTCCCGTTGCCCCTGTCAGAGCAACTATTTCACAAGGCTCAATGTCTAGTGTGATGTTCTCCAGAACAGTTGTGTTCCCGAAGGAGCAACTGTAATCACGAAATTCAATGCGGGCAGGTTCGGTCGCTTGGTGCTGGGGGGCTCCAAAACCTTTGGTGTCAAGAGAAGCTGCTAAGGCAAGAGACTTCTCGACCACGTTTTCGAGGACGGGAATGAAAAATGAGAACCGGCTGGAATCTCCCCTGAGAACTCGAGCTTTTTTCACCCGTGAGGTCATGGAGATCAGTAGGGGAAAAGTAGACAAGCCAATGGCAAGAGCCGTTCCTAAGGATTTGCCATATTTCATCAGAGGGACAGCCAAAAGAAATCTGCGTGGGTCAATCAGAGAGGTGAGGACTCCACAGACCACGATGACAGCAGCAAAGGGCAGAGCGAGCTCAATTGCTCCAACGACAGCTTCCCAACTCACAGAGCCAAAAATCAGCCGGTAACCAACCCGAAGCAGAATAAAGAACGCGGCGAAGCCCAGGCTCACCCACAGGGGAGACCATCTGCTTCGAGTAGGCAGCATTAGTCAGACAGTGGTTCCGGGGTGCTACCGCCGGTGGTGAAGACTAGTCCGAGAGATTCACCTTTAGTGACGGTCAGGGTTCCAAGCCCTTCCTGGGCGTAGTCCCACTTTCCACCATCAGCGGTTTTTTGCCACAGAGCCCAATATGCATCGGCCGGGGGCATGCTTTGACAGGTCTCCACGTACTCAGCATTATCAGGCAGAGCGATCGGCGCTACTTCGGAAGGCATGCCATTGACTCGGCAGACGATCTGGTCGCCGTATTCTGCTGTCCCCTCGACCATGTATCCAGCATCTTTGACAACCTCAGCAGCGGGCATAGAGTCTGCCTCAAACTCAACACACTCATTGGAGTTCTCTCCATCAAGAATGCCGAAGTTAACCACAACCTGAACACCTTCACAGGCATAGCTTGATTCAGATTTTTTGGACGATGCCTGGTCGTCTTGGTTGGCTGGAACTGGTGCGGCGCAGCCTGTAAGCACAACTAAAGAACTCAGCGATAGCGCTGCAACGAAAGATTTATTGAACATAATGACTCCAGATTACTTATTTGACCAGCGCAACTGGAGGCTTCCGGAGCGTGCGCAACGTGTTAAGTTTACGGCACATACAATGGTGCTATGACGGAACGTGAACTCATTGACTTATGGAATAAAGCCCGACTTCACATTGTGATTTCCCAATTGGGCCCCACCTTTTTGTTGATTACCACCGTGGGACTTATGACCTTCGGGTTAGGAGAAACCTCCGAAGCAGTTCGCTGGGCAGCACTTGGTATTTTGCTAGCTTCAGGAATCTTGGGAGCACTCGTTCAGTTCTCCAGTGCAAGTGATGCCATGGCCATCGCACAAGATCTCTCAGCAATGGGTGCTGGGTCGAGTGTGGCCAATCGCATCATTTCGTTTGCGCCATGGATGAATGTTGTGCGCTTTGTGACGCCCACGATTTTTATTCTGATATTTGCGGCACTAGCCGTGGCACTGCTGGGACTGGCTTAGAACCCAAAGTCCCCAAAGCCAGCATCACCAAATCCTGCATCCCCACCAAAGCCAGGATCACCAAAACCGAAGTCTCCACCTGCGCCATCGGCTGCAACGCTATCTCCGGTTCCAAAGTCTGAACCAGGATCTCCTCCAGTGTCTCCGCCTGTATCGCCGGCCATGTCGCCGCCAACAGGGAGGAAGGCGCTCATCAGTGTCGAGGCGATAACGTATCCCGCAATGCTTCCCATCAGGGAGCTTGCAAACATCGAGCCAAAACCGGGAGCACCAGGTGCATTACCAAAAGCACGCTCCATTGTTCCTGGCTGACGCATTTCAGAACGCGTCGCTGACACAGCTAACGAGTGAGGGTCATCTGCAACCGGAGCTTCTCCGGCAGGAGCTTCTGCCTTGAGCTGGGTATAGACCAT
>JBIIGO010000084.1:0-4758 GCA_044236405.1 Aurantimicrobium sp. | reverse complement strand
TCTGCCCCCAGAGCCACAGTCACAAGATGCTTCTCGGGTTCTTCACGAGGTCTACCAGCATGCCCTTAGCGTGGGCACGCCAGTTGTCGAAACAGATTGGGCTACGGCAGAACTGGTTAAAACAGCAGCTAATGCGTTCTTGGCCACCAAAATTAGCTTTATTAATGCCATGAGCGAAATAGCTGAGGCAACGGGAGCAAATGTCACAGATTTAGCAGATGCTCTAGGACATGACCAACGTATTGGGCGCAAGTTTCTCAATGCTGGTGTTGGGTTTGGTGGCGGATGTTTACCCAAAGACATTCGAGCCTTTTCAGCACGTGCGACAGAATTAGGGCTAGGTAAATCAGTCGAATTTCTGGAACAGGTCGACCAGATTAACCTTCGCCAACGTCACAGAGTTGTCGCCAAAATTCAAAACATGCTTGGTTCAGATGTTGCAGGATACAAAGTTGCTGTGTTGGGACTAGCCTTCAAGCCCCATTCAGATGATGTGCGGGATTCACCTGCGTTAGATGTTGCTCAGGCGCTCATTGCTGCAGGGGCCGACGTTGTCGGATATGACCCACATGCCCGTCACACAGCTGTGCGTAAAGTTCCAGAATTGCAGGTGGCCCACTCTGTAGATCAAGCTCTTGTGGGGGCTGATATTGCTGTCTTGGTAACGGAGTGGCCTGAGTTTGTCAGCTTAGATCCTCATGTCGTCGGTAACCTCATGAACCACAAACGCATGGTAGATGCCAGAAATGTTCTCGATGCATCCATGTGGCGAGAAGCCGGCTTCATGTTTCAGAGTATGGGGCGGCCCTAGCGCTTCAGCTTCCTGGCGATCAGAGAAGCAAGCTCACGGACTTCTTCAGATTTGAGAAGCAGGAGTGTTCCTAAGTAGATCGCGGTCATGATGATGGCGTAGACCACGCTCTCGATAATGGCTAGAAGGAAATTTTCCTCATTAATCACATCAATGGTGAACAGCCATAGACCATAGCCCGCAAGCAGAGTGGGGACTAACGCAATCGCATACTTCAGGTGACTAACAAAAACTCTGCGGCCATCTATGCCCTTAAGTTTTCGAGATAAGAAAATCAATGCCACGGCTACTTGGATATAGGTCGTAATTGAGAAGGTCAGGGCCATCATGGCTGCCAATAACTCAACAGGAGTTGTCACAAGTGCCAACAGTGACCCACCGGCAAACAGAATTACTTGGAGCAATGTAAAGAAGAAGGGTGTTCGTGTGTCTTCGAAGGCAAAGTAGGTGCGCTGAATCACAAACCACATGCCATAAGGGACCAGACACAAGATATACATTGCAATAACCAAGGCCAGCTCAGCTATTTCAGTAGGAGTTGCGCCATCCATCACAACCGTGGCAATAAAGGGTGCAGTAATGAAGATAACTGCCCCAGAAATGGCCATCACCAAACTGATCACACGCAATGCTGAGGACACATCTCTGCGAATCTTGTCGAGAGCATTGTTGTGGACGTGTTCGGCAAACCTGGTGAAATATGCGGTGCCAATAGAGAAGGCAAAAATGGCGTAGGGAAGGAGGAAAATCAGCCAGGCATATTGCAAAGCCGCGATGGAGGCAGCTTTACCGGAGGCGGTTAGTGCAACGTTGTTGGTGACGATGCCACCAAGTTGCATGACAACAACTGTCGCGAGGGACCATTGGGCAATCTTGCCCAGTTTGCCTAGTCCCACACCACGCCATGCGAAGTCAGGGCGGTACTTAATTCTTGCTTTTCGCCACGCCACCAGCAAAATTAGAGCCTGCGTGACAACGCCCAATGTGGCTGAGGCACCCAACATGCCAATTTGGAACGGTGTCCACTCTTCAACAGGCTGATTACCGCTGGGGTCACTTCCAAAGATCGCGATATAGATTACTAACCCGATGATGGAGATGATGTTGTTCAGGACGGGAGCCCACGACGATGGCCCAAATATTTTTTTGGCGTTGAGAACTTCGCCATAGATATTGAACAGGCCATAGAAGAAAATTTGTGGCAAACACCAATAGGCAAAAGCTATCGCCAGTGCTCGCTCATCCGGGCTCCAGGAAATTGAATAAATGTAGACCAAAAACGGGGCGGCAATCATTGCCACCGTGGTGATCCCCAGCAAGAACAGTGTGGAGATGGTGACGAGCTTGTTGATGTAGGCAGCACCCTGGTCTTTTTTCGTCAACGCGCGGGTGATTTGTGGCACAAAAATAGAGCTCAGAGCACCACCGACCAACAGCATGTAGACGCTGCTGGGTAGCAGATTTGCCAAGGTAAATGCGTCAGCTGCAACAGAAGAGGTCACACCAATAGCGGTAGCCAAGACAATCGCTTTGACGAAGCCTAAAGCCCGGGAAAGCATCGTGCCTGAGGCCATCAGCGAGCTGGAGCGCGCAATGTTGTCTTGTGACATTTAACCTCTAACTGTTTGTCTCTAGATTACTCAACAACAGCCGTGCTCTAAGCTAAGGGGCGATGAGCCACACAGTCCGTTATGCCACCCCTGAAGAGATTACTCACTGGGACGAGCTTCTCGTTCGTAACCCAGATGGCGGTGCTCTCCTTCAAACACACAGCTTTGCTCTCACCAAAGCGCTCTCTGGTTGGAAAGCCCACTATTTTGTCTGTGAGGGTGCTCAGGAGCCCATTTATGCTCTGGTTTTGGAGCGCTCCGTCTTTGGCATGGGCAAACTCTGGTATCTGCCCCAAGGGCCAGGATGCAACTCTGCATCGGATTTCACTCCTTTTCTGCCTAGCTTCAGGAAGATGGCTACAGAGCAGGGCGTCTTTGTCATCAAATTTGAGCCAGAGATGGCCCGGACCCCAGAGAATGTTCAGGCACTGAGTGCCGCTGGATTGATTCTGGTAGAACCTGTCCAGCAAAGCGTCTCCACGGTGGTTCTCGACCTGGAGGGCAGTCCTGAAGAGATACTGGCACGAATGCCACAAAAAGGCCGTTATGCAATTCGCCGTGCAGAACGAGACGGCGTCACCACGGCCCGGGTTGATCCCACGGAGGAAAACATGAACATCATGTTTTCTTTGCTGTCTGCTACTGCTTCCGATGCCGGATTTATGGTTCGCCCAAAGCGCTATTACACACGCTTTTGGTCTGAGTTTGCCTTGCGTGAACACGGTCAGTTTTTCTTTGCCTATGTTGATGGCGAGGTTGTGTCTGCCGCGTATGTTGCCCAGCTAGGAACCACAGCGTTCTATAAGGACGGGGCTTCTGTGCGCAAAAAACAAGCCTATGGTGCAAGCCATGCATTGCAATGGGCAATTATTTCCTGGTTTGCTGAGAACACCACTGCAAGAACCTACGACTTGATGGGATCTCCTCCTTCAGATCGTCTGAGTGATCCCACCCACCACCTCCACGGTGTGGGAAAGTTCAAGCTCAGCTTGTCAGAGACGGTGATTGATCGCGTAGGAACATGGGATCTTGTTCTCAAATCCGGAGCGTATCGCCGCTGGAGGGCGTATGGATATCGCCTGGCAGATAAGTTTGCCAGGATGAGGCGTAAAGAAGTCTTTTTCTAACCTAGGCACTAAGGCGGGGCATCAATGTGATGAGTGATGCTTCCGGTTTGCAGGCAAAGCGTACCGGGGCATAAATTGATGTCCCTACTCCCGCTGAGACATTCAACAGCGCTTGATGCTGGCCGTAGGTCCAGGTGCTCACACCTTTGACCTGTTCGCGAGGAATATCACAATTGGTCACGAGAGCACCAAATCCTGGCACACACACTTGCCCGCCGTGAGTATGACCAGCAAAGATAGCATCCGCGCCTAAAGAGACAAACTCATTGAGAATGCGTTGGTAGGGAGCGTGTGTCACGCCAATCGTCACGGTTGTACGTTCCTCATCAAAAACGTTTTCTTGCGCCAAAGCCTCAACAGAGCGTTCCATGTCGGTAAGGGAGTCAAAGTGGCGATGTGGATCATCGACCCCCATGAATGAAATTGTGCGATCACCTAAGGTCATCACAGCGGCTGCATTATTAAGGTTTGCCCAGCCTAGATTTTCTGTGAAAAAGGACGTCAACGCTTGCGTATCGAGACGGGTCGCTTCAGTTTTTGATTTAGAAGGGCCAGAAAAGTAGGCAAAAGGGTTTTTGAATTCCGGGGCAAAATAATCATTAGATCCGTGAACAAATACCCCTGGAATACCCTCAAACGGAGCAAAAGCTTCTGTGAGAGCAGGCAAGCTATTGAGGTGTCCGAGATTATCCCCCGTGTTGATTATCAGGTCGGGGGAGAGCTCGGCCAGGGAGTGAATCCAGTGAATTTTGTCTTCTTGCCATGGAGCTAGATGGATGTCTGAGATGTGCAGTATCCGCAGAGGTGAACTACCTGGTGGAAGAAGCTCTACTGCTGTTTCCCTGAGGGTATAGGCCCGGCGCTCAACGAGTGTGCCCCAGGCCAACGCCCCGACGGCAACAGCCGCAACACCGATTAAGGCATTGCGGCCGAAAGAGCCGTCAGACATCACAGAACTCTACTTTTGTACCGTGATGGTAATCGTGGCACCCGGTTTGACGAAACCGCCTATTGGAGTTTGCGCTGTCACTAGCCTGCTGCCCACCGGCAATGGGTTGGCCTGACCGGCACACTTCGTGGGATCGGTCACACCAGGGCTTGGTGCGGGATTGGGTAAAGGATTAGGACAAGGAATATCTGCAATGGGAAGTTCCTTAAGTTGAACAGTCCAACCAGATGCTGTCAGTGTGCTTCGGGCAACGTCCTCCGT
>JBIIGO010000015.1:0-17374 GCA_044236405.1 Aurantimicrobium sp. | reverse complement strand
TCGTTTAGCAAGCCATACTCGGTTTCTGGCGTTGAGGCGGAAGTATTCCCTGTGGCGCGTGGGAGTAGTGACTTCGTGATGGATGACAAGCTCACCGGCATACCACACCCGATATCCAGCGTTCCACACCCGCCAGGCCAGTTCGATTCCTTCGTGGGCATAAAAATAGGGTGATCCCCAGCCTCCCACGGCTTCGAAAACGGTCCGCGGGATAACAACACATGCTTCGAGAACAGAAAAAACAAAACTGGAGTCGCTGGGTTTTCTTTTGATCAGTCGCGGAATCCAGCGGCGAGGAGTTGCCACGTCTGTGGGATCCGTGATTCTCGGCTGAATCAATCCCAGAGCAGAATCAGCCTTCAGCACGGAGACTGCGTTGTGAATGAACTGAGGGTCAGCTAACTGCGCATCATCATCGAGAAAGACAAAGTAGTCCCCGGTGACGTTGGCTGCACCTGCATTTCGCCCCGCGGGGATACCCACATTGGTTTCTAAATACAGCGAGCGCACCCCTGCGAGACTGAGCTCTGGGCGCCAGCCATTACCCACCACAATCACATCAAGACTGACAAATTCTTGACTCAGCACACTCGTGATGGCGGCATTGAGTTCGGCTGGACGCTGACCCATCGTCAAAATGACCACTCCCACGCGTGGTCTCACTCCAAATTCTTGTCGGCTAAGCAGCGCGGACACGAGAACTTGTCATGATGGCGATAAAGTGGCCCACCAGCGCGAGGATTGACAGCGGCAATAACAGCGCCACTAACAGCTGACTGGCCAGAAGCTGGCCAATAAATAATCCGACGATGGCTGCGGCGGCGGCGATAAGCGTCAATTCAACGGAGTGGTACAGCCTGTGGAACGGAACAAATCGTGCCATTTTGCGCAGTTTCGCGATCACGCCTGGCCGAGGAGCATTCGCCCCTTGAACATCGGCTAGTTTGGGCAAATCTGACATGGCTCGGGCGACTCGAACAAGGTCGTTCAGAACTTTGTTCATCACAATAACCAAGGACAGAAAAGCTCCCAGGCTCACCCACATCCAGTTAATGGGTTCTGAGGTTGCCACTCCTGCAGCGCGGAGACCTAAGGCCAGAGGGATCAGGGCTTCTGTGCTGTAATGGCCGACCGCATCTAAGAAATGTCCAGCAGGACTCTTGGTTTTTCTCCACCTAGCGACTTCTCCATCGCAGCAATCGAGCAACATTTGCAGCTGCCCTAAGACAACTGCCAACATGGGGCCCCACAAACCTGGAATCAACAGGGCTGCTGCTGTGGCCCACCCGGTGACAATCATCAGCGCTGTCACCCCATTGGCGCTGATCGGAGTCTTCAATAGAACCCAGGTTACGTAAGGGGAAAGCCTGCGCAAATACAGATGAGCAACCCAATGCTCAGCGTTTGCTCGTGTGAGGACTTCCGGGGGTTGGGTCACCTCACGCAGCTGCGCTAACGAGGTTGGTCGCTCCACGTTTTACCTTCCACTTTTCCCCGCGATATTAGAGACAAGTCGCGTGTAACTCAAGATGAAGCCTACGCCCCATGAGAAGTGGATACACGCAAGCACAACAGGGAAAAACAAACCTGCTTTGAGCCCCATGTTCCTCCCAGAGATGAGCGAGGCAAGAAGAACAAAACTGACATACACCGCAGGTACTATCCATCCCACAAGACCCCATGGGTAAGTGCCTGCAAGAAGTTGGATCACACCCACTATTCCTAAGATCACACCCACAACTGTTGCCGTGACCATCACAGGTGGAGCGAAGTAACGCAGACTGCTGCCGTATCGGCGAGAAAGTTCCCCTCGCCACAGCCCCGTGGAATACATTTGCTTGACCAGCGAAGTAAATCGTGTCCGCGGGCGGTAGACCACCCGCAACTGTGGGGTAAACCAGACGAGTCCACCAGCGTCACGAATTCGACGATTGAGTTCCCAATCTTGTCCTCGGCGGATCTCTTCGTTGAACATTCCCACTGTGATGAGGCTTTCGCGGTTGAAAACTCCGAGATATACCGTCTCTGCGGGGCCTTCTTTTCCTCCCACATGGAAAGGAGTCCCACCTAAACCAACTTTGGTGTCATAGGCGCGAGCGACGGCTTTTTCAAAAGGAGTATCCCCTTGAGCATCCATAATCCCGCCCACATTATCTGCCTGGGTGCGCAGCATTGTCTCTACCGCGATGCTGGCGTAATCACGAGGAAGAACAGAGTGAGCATCCACACGAATAATGATGGGATAGCTTGATGCCTTAATGGCTAAATTCATGCCCACTGGCGTAGCCGCAGCAGGATTATCGACAGTCTTAACTCGTGGATCTTCAGCGCATAATGCCGCAACAATCTCATTGGTGCGGTCAGCACTTGGGCCTAACGCCAGCGTCACTTCCATGGGCCCGGCATAATCCTGGCCCAACAAGCTCACCACAGCAGAACGAATGTGTGCTTCTTCGTTCAAAACAGGCATCACATAGGAAACTCCTGGCAACGGCTGTGCGGGAATAGGCGTGAGGCCAAGCTGAGACATGTGGTCCTTAAGGCAGAAGAAAGCCGGCTTCTAGCGTAGCAAGAGCCGGCTTTCTTTCGTTGTGAATTTAGAGGGTACCCAATGTGACCTTTATGGTCTGGGTTTTGCCATCACGGTTGATCACCATGGTGGCATCAGAGCCACCAGCAGCTGTTCTCACCTGAGCGGTTAAGTCATTGGCATCAGTAATACGAACACCATTGAACTGGGTCACAATATCTCCGGCTTTCACGCCAGCCTTTTGGGCTGCCCCGCCAGAAACAACCTCTTCGATATATGCGCCAACGGTGGTACTTCCAGATTTGGCAGCAGCGTCAGAGACTTGGGCTCCAAGCAATCCGTGGGAAGCAGTTTGGTTTTCAATCAACTCTTCAGAAACACGAAGGGCCAAATTAGAGGGAAGAGCAAATCCCACACCAATGCTTCCGGCCGCTGCACTGGCAGAGCCAGCACTGGCGATAGCAACGTTAATTCCGATCAAGCGACCTTGAGCGTCCAGCAGTGCACCACCTGAGTTACCTGGATTGATAGCGGCATCAGTTTGAATAACGGGAATAGAAATACTCGATGAAGCCCGTGATTGGCTCGGTGCTTCCTGTCCGAGGTCAAAGTTAAAGAAGTCAAAAGGATCTTGGCCTTGACCAGAATCCGTCCCCCCGTTGTCCTCAACCGCAGAACTCGCAATTTGAATAGAACGGTTAAGCGCCGACACAATTCCTGTGGTTACTGTTCCGGCAAGCCCTAGTGGAGCCCCCATTGCAATGGTGAGGTCTCCCACGTTCAGCTTGCTGGAATCCGCCCACTCAATAGGCGTAAATTCTTCTGTGCTGTCAATTTTCAATACAGCCAAATCGACTGTGGGGTCAGTGCCAACAATCTCTGCGCTGTAAATGTTGCCGTCATTGTCTTGAAGTGTAATGTCAGCTGATTCGGTTGCCCCGTCCAGAGTTACGACGTGATTGTTGGTGAGAACGTATCCATCACGAGAAACGATCACTCCCGATCCTGATCCACCCGACTGGGCACCGCTAACAGAAATCGTCACGACACTGGGTGAGGCTTTAGCTGCCACCGCAGTAATTTGATTGATCTCATCAGAGTCATTGATGGTGATGCCTTGGACGGACTGAGATGTGGTGGACACCGAACTGTTTTGATTTCCCAGATAGGTAGCTACACCTGCTCCAGAAACGCCACCGACTAAAGCGGCAACGGCAGCGACGGCAACGAGGGGAACAAGTTTGTTCTGACCCGGTTTCTTTTCTGGCTTGACGAATGCATCAGGCACTACCTGTGCCATGGATGGCTCTTCCGCCGCGCGACGCCTGCGTACCTCGGGGAAAGAGTATTCAGGAATCTCGTTGTCTTTGTTGTCGGCCACAGTGGCACTCCTTTCAAGCATCATTAGTCTTGCGCTATTGCCTGAGCGAAGGCTCCGTGATGCCTGAATGTTATCTGGGAGAAATTTATCTCTCTCAGATTATCGCGCTAACAGCCCGGGAGCACTCCGCCTCCCCCGCAACTTCCAGTAGTGAGGACGGTATCTGCAGCTAAAACTCTGATACTCAATGCAGATCCAGGCTCCGAAACTTCTCCGCTCACTGCCACCCATGCTCCCCCGGCATAGCGATATTCAGCTGTATACCGTGTGACGACCTGAACTGTATAGGTACCCACTCGAGAATACGAATGACTTGTTGCGGTAGGAGTGAACTCAGCAACACCTAAGCTTTGCCATGTACTTCCCCCGGAGGATGTCACGCGAGTTGACCCATCGCCAAAACTCCAGACATACCCTCGAGGAGTAAAGCGAACCTCAGCAACACGGCCTAACAGGCTCCCAGAAACACTGTGTTGAACACTTGGGGCAATAAAGTTCACTGGCATTCCTACCAGCGACCATCCTGAGGGCTGTGAAACAAGTGAAGATCTTTGCGGAGAAAACTGAGCAAGATCGGACAGCGTTATCGGAGCCCGGTAAACAACAACTGGAGCAGGTGGAGGCGGTGGAGGCGCCGGCACTGATCGACATCCTGGTGCTGTGTTTCCAGAGCGCGCACAAGACCACCCATCAATTCGAGAAACTCGAACAGGGGCAGGAGCAGGCTTTCTCGCAGGAGTCGTAACTCGATTAAGGGTGACCGCACTCCCCGGGATAGTTGTAGTTACGGTTACCCGGACAGAACTGGGCGATGATTGGGCGCCTGAGCATGTTCCTACAAAGTACCCCGTCGCTGAGCAAGAATTTGCGACCGCAACGATTTCAAAGGATGCAAAAACGAAGACTGACAAAACTAAAGTCAACAGAAATTTTGACCGGACCATGCTTGGCTCTCAGAAATCTTAAATGTGGATGAACTTGATAGCTGCATTGTTACTTGCATCGGCAGCTCGTTTGGTCGAGAGCTAGGAGTTACATCCTTTCCCGATGAATCGATGACTTTCGTGTCTTTCCCGCTCAAGCAAATTAACAATTGATAGCTATCTGAAGAAATTGGATTCATGGAGACAGAACGAAAAGAAGGATTTCCAATAATTTTTAAACCTTCTGAAGAAAGAATCTTAAGTTCTTGTTCTTCAAGCTTTAACCGTTCATCTGTCAAGAAGGGAGAAATGCTACTGATATCGCCTCCCCCACCGGCAATCAATTTTGAATAGACCTTGAGGTAGCTAGAGTATGTCTTTTCGGCAAGAGCTAATGCTTGTTCTTCGGTCAAAGTGGATTCGGAAGACGTAGTCTCCTGAGATTTTGGAAGCGGCGGCGGCGATGCACAGCCGATCATCACGAGAACCGCTGTGGAGATCACAAAACCTGCGGAAAGTGTGCGCTGAGAAATGTTCATGAAGGCACGGTAGTTGCCTTCGAGGTTAGTGTGCTGGGGTTATCCACAAACACTAATGGGGAGGACCCGAAGGCCCTCCCCATTATGTGTGTGTGATTTAGGCGAAGAGCTGTTGAACAGGAATGGAAACGAAATAGAGAACGAATCCTGCTGCAACAATCCACAAGAGTGGGTGGATTTCTTTTGCCTTACCTGAGAGTGCGCGAACGACCACCCAGGTGATGAAGCCCACACCGATTCCATTTGCAATGGAGTAGGTAAAGGGCATCACGATAATGGCCAAGAAGGAGGGGAACGCTACGCTCCAGTCCTTCCAGTCAATGTCCACAACCTGAGCCATCATGAGCGCACCCACGATAACCAGAGCAGCCGCACCAACCTCAATGGGAACAATCGAGGTCAGTGGTGCAAAGAACATGGCTCCGAGGAACAAGATTCCTGTGACAACGGTTGCCAAACCAGTTCGAGCTCCACCAGCAATACCGGAGGCAGACTCAATGAAGACAGTGTTGGATGACGTTGAGGTTAATCCACCCACAACAGCACCAGCACCTTCAACAACCAGAGCGCTCTTAAGGCGAGGGAAGTTACCTTCCTTGTCTGCCAAGTCAGCTTGCTTGGACAATCCGGTCATTGTTCCCACAGCGTCAAAGAAGTTGGAGAACACGAGAGTGAACACCAGCATCAAAGCGGCCATGAATCCAATACGAGCGAATGCTCCAAAGAGATCTACGTCACCCACGGTGGAGAAGTCAGGTACAGCAATGATGCTCTGGGGAAGCCCAGGAACGGTCGTGTCCCATCCGAAGGGGGTAGCGAATTCACCATTGACGAACTTTCCACCCACGTTGTAGATGGCTTCAGCGATGATGGCGACGATGGTGGTTGAGACCAGACCAATCAAGATGGCGGCGCGAATGCGCAGTGCCATCAAGACGGCAATGGTGAGAACACCAATGATGAAGACAACTGTGGGGAGACCCAAAATGCGGTCTGAACCCACACCGAGACCAACGGGAACAGGAGTGTTTGCGGCGTCTTCAACACGGCGAACAAAACCGCCGTCAACAAGACCGATGAACGCAATGAACAAACCAATACCGACGGTGATGGCCGTCTTGAGGGCTGCAGGAACAGCCTTGAACACCATGGTGCGCAAACCGGTAACCGCCAAAATCAAAATAATGATTCCGTCGATAACGACAAGACCCATAGCTTCTTGCCAGGTCACATCTTTAACAATGGTGACGGCCAAGAATGAGTTCAGTCCCAGGCCAGCGGCTAGGGCGAAGGGTAGTCGGGCAAAGAGACCGAACAAGATAGTCATGACACCTGCTGCCAGAGCTGTTGCGCTAGCAACAGCTGCTTGCTGAGGAACGTCACCACCAATGAACTGACCGTTCACATCTGGGCTAAAGGCCAGGATGATCGGGTTCAAGATCACGATGTAGACCATCGTCATGAAAATGACCAAACCACCGCGAATCTCTATGCCGAACGTGGAACCACGCTTAGAGATTTCGAAGTAGCGGTCGAGGGATGCTGCTATGCCCGTTTTGGGCTTGGGGCTAGTCGTCGTCGACAAACCATTCTCCTTTTTGAGTAGGGATGAGGGAACTACACCAGCCAGAATAGCTTCCTTAGAATTACCTGTGAATATTTTTTCAAAATCTTTCAACCACTACCTGAAGTATTAAGTTTTCAGTCCGAACACAAGATGTAGTGGTTTTCCCCTGTGTTACCGGCTGAGTAGGCTGGAGTAATGAGCCTGTTCATCGATAAAAACGGCGTCGACCTTGAAAACGATGGGGTAACGCCAGACAAACAAGTACCCGAAAAAGCTCGAAGAGGGACACTCACCGTTGAAGGCTATCAACTCGGGTTCATCGATATGGCACCAGAGAGTACCCCGGTTGGCACAGCGCTCCTGATTCCTGGTTACTCAAGTTCTGCTGAAACATTTGCGTGCATCTTGGCTCCCCTAGCTAGGCGGGGATACCGTGTTGTGACATTCTCACAACGCGGCCAGCCCCTCTCCGACGGACCAGATACTCCTCAGGGGTATGCCTTACCTCGTCTTGGTCAAGATGTGCACGATGTGTGTGAGCAGTTAGGCCTCACAGCAAATGTCCATCTCCTTGGCCACAGCTTTGGAGGAATTATCGCAACCGAAGCTGCTTTGATAAACCCCACTCGGTTTGCCAGTATCACGATGTGGAATTCTGGTCCGGCATTTATGGGTGGGTCTCTCCCCCAACAAGATCAGATTCTCCGAGAGCATGGCGCCAAGGGATTTTTCTTAGCTGACCGCGCCATCAAAGGTATTCCCGCAGATGCTCCGCTCACAACGGTGGAGCAGTATTACTCTGATCGGCTCTTCGCGACGAAAGAAGCTCAACTTGTGGCAGGTATGGAGATTTTGATGAATCAGGTAGATCGCATCGATGAACTTGCTGACTTAGGCTTACCAGCCTTGGTTTCTCACGGTGCTCAAGATGATGCGTGGCCGCATGCCATGCAACAAGAAATGGCTGATCGGTTGAGCGCCGACTATTGGGTTATTGCTCGCGCTGGTCACAGTTCACACATGGATCGCAGTTACCTCAGCGCCCAGTTACTGGCTGACTTTTGGGATGAAAATAGTTAAACCAGTTCGCTAAGCACAAATGAGAGCAAGAATCCCACAGTGGCAAAAAGCCCTGTGAGATTGTGCTGGGTTCTATACGCATCAGGAATCATGGTGTCGGTCACCATCGCCAATATGGCGCCTGCTGCCAGGGCTGTAATGAAACCAGTAACCTCAGGGGTCGCATCAGCAAGGATGGTGTAGCCGGCAAGACTCGACAGTGCTGATGCGAGAGCAATTGACCCCCACAATACAAAAACAAACTTCGCCGATCGTCCAGAGGACTTCAACTCTGCTGTGCTGGAGAGTCCCTCTGGAATATTAGAAATAAGCACCGCAACAAGCACGGGGATGCTCACCCCGTTGCCAGCAACCATCGATAATCCCAGCACCATACTTTCGGGAACTCCATCAAGAAGCGCACCGATTGCAATTCCTGTTCCTGTTCCAGGATCTGTGGCTGCTCCTCGTCGATTTCTCGCATTGACTGCATCCAAGGCATAGTTCGCGGCAACGTAAACCACAGCACCGGTGGCAAAACCCCACACCGTCGGCCAAATGCCCGCCTCTGTTACGGCCTCCCCGACAAGGTCAAAGGACAAAGTAGCAATAAGGACACCGGCACCAAAGGCCATAATGCTGGCCACAATTTTGCGGGGAACATCCACGCGCCAGGCAATAAGAGCACCAACGAGAAGCGCACTTCCAGCCAGAAGCCCGGCTCCAGCGGCGAGCGCCCAGTCAAACATGTTTTGAGCTTAGAGCTGCTGGCTCGCAATTGCACGCTCTAGCATCATCACAAGAGCATCCAATTGGATGGAATCTTGCGATCCTGCTTCAATCTCTTCGCCTTCAAGCGCTCGGGCAGCAAGCCCGCGCTTGGAGTCAATGAGTTCGGCAATGCTGGAGTCAATAGTTTGGGCAGCAATAATTCTCCACGCCGTCACAGGCATTTCTTGACCAATACGGTGGACACGGTCTATGGCTTGTGTTTGTTCTGCTGCTGTCCAGGACAACTCAGCTAGGACCACGTTGGAGGATGCTTGAAGGTTCACACCCACGCCAGCGGCGGTGAGCGAACACACGGCGATGTGGACGGACTCGTCTTTATTGAACGCATCGATAGCTTCTTGACGATTCGTGGTGGTTTGATCTCCACGAATAGAAACGGTCTTGATGCCTTGAGCGGCAAAGGCACGTTCAGCGGTGTCCATGACGTCAATGTGCTTGGCAAAGAACACAACCTTACCGACCGAGCGTGCCAGTTGAGCGGCGTAGTCAGAAGCCAAACCAGCTTTGGCTTGACCGATGCGGCGAACCATGGTGAAAACGTTCTCACCGGTCTTTTGCCCCTTGGCTTCATCGAGTTCTTGCTGAGCAACCATACGAATAAGTTCAGAGCTTGCCCCACGGAAGTTTCCAGAGATGGACATACGGTTGTAACGATCAAGCAGGCGCTGCGAAAGCTCTGCTTCAGCAGCACGGATAGATGTACCCATTTCATCGTCAAGCTCAACAGGAAGATCGACAACCCGCTTGGCAGGGAGGTCTTTCGCCACATCAATTTTGCGACGGCGGACAATACCCATCGATACCACAGCATCACGAGCTGAGCCATAAAAACCAGAGTCAGCTGGCGTTAGGCCTGTTTCTTCTAACTTGGCCATTAACAAAGGAGAAGGCTTTTCTCCGCGAATCCAGCCCAAGAACATCCAAATAGCACGGAAATCATCAATGTCATTGATCAGCGGAGTACCGGTCAACGCGATACGCAAAGGGTTGTGTCCTGGCGTGCGCTGAACGATCTTGTCTGCCAGAGACAGAACATGCTTCGAGCGTTGTGAGGTGAGGTTTTTAATGAAGTGAGCTTCATCGACAACCATTCCCTTGAAGCCCAACTGGGCAAGCCAGGAGAGGTGACGATCAAGGACTTCATAGTTCACAATAAAAACGTCGGCAAAAGCATCCACGTCAGTGCCATCGCCATGGATCACAGTGGCGGTGCGGCCTGGGATCCATCGCTCTACTTCTCGGGCCCAGTTCATCTTCACAACGTTAGGAACCACGGCCAAGAGGGGGAACGCCCCAGCCACAGAAGCAGCAATCAAGCTTTGAGCTGTTTTACCCAAACCAGGTTCATCCGCCAACAAGAATGTGCGATGACCTTCACGCACAGATTCGATAAATCGAACCTGGTGCGGCATCAGTTCGCGTCCTGGAGGGGAATACCGGTCAAACTTTGGCACAGGGGGCATCTCCATACAGGCAGCTCCACCGCCAGCCCCGGATTCAAAAGACTTAAACAGTGGCCCTAAGAGCTCCCAGTTAGATAAGCGCACACCAGCGGCAGATCCTTCGGAGGGAAACTGAAACTCAGGCTCAAGGAAGGGATTTGATTTCAGACGAGATTTAACCGACAGCGGAAGGACCTGCTTTTCAGCAAGCTCTGGAGCAAGAGTCTCCACAGGCTTGACAACCTCGGTAGTGATGATCAGATCTTCAGGGTTTACTTCAGCGCCGGATTCAACCAACCAGTCACGGCGCATCTTCTGCGCAACAGGACTCGTGGCATGGTCTACTTCAAGCAGTTGAATCAAGGTGGTGTCGCGGGCAGCGGTCTTTGCCAAAATGGTGGCCACGCCATCAAGTCTTTTGAGCTGCTCGGCTCGTGCAGCATCGCTCAGAAGCGGATCGGCCTTGACACGGGCGCGCTCCTCGCGCACAAGGAAGGCAATGACTTGAAACTTGGTGCGGTTGGTGGGGCCAACCTTTTTTCCGGTCTGCGCTTTCGCTTCAACTTCGCGAACTTTGCGCGCCAAAATGGGGATCAACCCTGAATTATCCAGAGTGTTCCTACGAGTGCCGGTACGGGCCACAGATGTCTCCAAAAGACTGAACGAATAACAACACCGCCCATACGAAACATCACGTTCCACACAGTGTGGTCTTGCCTTGAATGCTCGACACTCTCAAACCAGTCACGCAACACGCATAAGCGCGGGTAACACAAGAACGAAAATGTGGTGCAGTTCTAGTCTAGCGGGGTGGAGCAGGTGTCTTAATCCAGAAAGCACCCAGAAAGAAAATTGCCGCAGCTGCTGTTTGAACCAAAAGCCACCACTGTGCTGTGGCGTCAAAGCCTAAGGCCAACGGAAAAATCGGATTCCAAAAAACCACAATGGCGCCAAAGGCGGGAACAAAAAACCACTTCTTTGACTGGATGGACTGCCAGGCAAAGACCGTCATGATGGCGCCAAAAATACTGATTAAGAACATGACCGTGATGTACCACTCGGAGACATAAACTGCCATCCCAATAAACATGGTGATTACACCGGCCAGACCGGGAGCAATTCCTGGTCGAATAAATTCCGGAATGGTGTTTTTAGCTTTGGCCATACCTAAATGTTAGCCGGAGAAGATAACCACTGTTCTACCGAGGTTAAGCACAAAGTGCCCGCACACACTGGAGCGGGCACTTTGACAACTCTGACGAATTTGTGACTAGGGAGTCAACGTATCGCTATCTTCAGTCTGCTCTAAAGGAGCATCAGACATCGGACCGTCTGAGTGTCCCTTCATCTGAGAATGACGGGGGCTCTCCATTTTTCCATGCTTGGATTCTTCGCCTTTATGAGAGTGGTCTTTACTTTCACCATGGCCATCTTTCATACCGGGCTTGGCTTCTGCCATGTCACGGCTGTGAGAATGACCACTGTCTGGACCATGAGTGTCAGCTACGTGCCCAACGGCAACACCGGCGCTGAAAGTCCCGGCAATGAGCAATACAGCACCTGCTGAAATGCCAAGAATGGCGCCTGTCCCTAATCCTTTTTTACGAGAAACACTCTGAGGGTCATTGTTCTCAGCCGCTGCTGAGGTGTCTTTATCTTTTGGGGCCATGGTGCACATTCCTCACTGTTGATAACCACAAAGTGGTCATGATCTGAACACATTTCATGTTCCATGGTCAATATGTGTAAAGACTCCGCAGAACCTTGAGATAACCGGTGAGTACCCTGTTGAAACTATGAACGTGTGGATGTGCGGTTGACGGCAGCCGCCACGATGCGGTTAGCCATTCCGTTGAAGACGATCCCGTGCAAGGGGATGATGGAGAACCAATACAGCCTTCCGGCAAGACCCCTGGGGAAGAAAATCGCACGTTGGGTGTAGTGACTTGTGCCGTCTTCTTTGGCTGTTGCTGAGAGTTCTAGCCAAGCTAAACCGGGCAGCTTCATCTCTGCACGCAAGCGCAAAAAAGACCCATGATCAATGCGTTCGACCCGCCAAAAGTCGACGGCTTCGCCAACTCTGAGCTTTTCAGGGTGAATACGACCTCGGCGAAGCCCAACTCCCCCGACGAGCTTGTCGGCAAATCCTCTGGCAGCCCATGCGATGGGCAGGGAGTACCAGCCGTTGTCTCCCCCAATACCTTCGATGATGGCCCAGAGATCTTCTACAGGTGCCGCACACTCACGTTCTTTGATATCCAGATAAACCCGGTGACCAGTCCATTCGGGGTCACTGGGAAGAGGGTCACTGGGGGCTCCGTCAACACTGGAGTTTTGCCAGCTTGTCTCAATATCTCCTTCTTTCATCTTGCCCAACGCAAGATGAACGGAACGGCGATAAGAGGTCAAGCCTCCCTCAGGAGGGGGAATGATGGAGTCAATGTCGTGCTCATTCATAATGCAGTCGTGTTGCAACGACGCAATGATGGGCACAGCTAAGGATCTAGGTATGGGCGTGACGAGATTGACCCACTGGCTGGCTAAATAAGGTGTCAGCACAGGCAAGCGCAAAATGGCTCGCTCTTTCATACCTGCTTCGAGTGCATAGCCATTCATCATTTCTGAATACTTCAAAACCTCAGGACCGCCAATATCAAGGGTGCGATTTACCGATGCGGGCAGCTCAGCGGCTTTAACCAAGTAATACAACACATCTCTGACGGCAATGGGTTGGATTTTATTTCCGACCCATTTGGGGGCTGTCATCACAGGCAACACATCAGTAAGGTGTCGAATCATTTCGAAACTTGTTGACCCAGACCCAATAATGACGCCTGCTTGAAACGCGACAGTGGGAACACCAGAAGCCAACAAAATCTCGCCTACTTCTTTGCGAGAGCGCAAATGCTTAGAAAGCTTTTCTGCCCTGGGATGTAAACCACCTAAATAGACAATCCGAGAAAGTTTGTTTTCTTTCGCTGCCTCGGCAACGTTTCTAGCGCCTAAGAGTTCTTTGGATTCAAAATCACCGTGTTGACCCATGGCATGGACCAAGTAATACAAGACATCAATATTCTTCGTGGCTGTGAGCACATCGGCTTTGTTGAGCAAATCCCCCTGAAGGATCTCCACCTGAGAAAACCACGGGACTTCGTTGAGCTTTTCTGCATCACGCACAATCACTCGTACCTGAAAACCAGCTTCAAGTAATCGTGGTACTAAACGACCACCGATATAGCCGGTTGCACCGGTAACAAGAACGCGACGAGGTTTCATGTGAAGACTCTACGCCTGATTTGTTGGTAATTTGAAGGTGGGAGGAACATGAATCGCTCAAGCATCAAGGTCGGCGTTCTTCTCCTTGCATTCCTCAGCATTGTCCTCATCGCCGTCGGGTCTGCTTTTTCTTCGGCAACCCTTCCCCAGGTAGACCAAAAAGCCCCTCAATCAACGGCTCTTCAGACTCTTACCCCCGCTCCTTCTGCCACACCAGAGCCCTCTGAAAGCGCCGAAGACACCCCTGCGCCACCTGCAGCAGATACCAGCGCTAGCGCATTTGCGCTGATGCTCGCAGAGCTACCGGTTGATAATTCTCCAGCCCGCCACACCGGCTATCAGCGTGATTACTTTATGGCATGGATAGATGCCGATTCTGATGGCTGCAATACCCGAGCTGAAGTGCTCGTCCTGCAAACACTCACCGCAACGAGCTCACGAGGAAAATGCACCATCACCACAGGGACCTGGTATTCCCCTTTTGACAATCAATCGTTCACTCTGGCCAGTGATGTGGACATTGACCACCTCGTGCCCCTCAAAGAAGCTTGGATATCCGGTGCCCACGCCTGGGATAGCTCAACACGTATTCAATTTGGCAACGATTTAGGCTATGCCGCTTCTCTGATTGCTGTGAGCTCCACCTCTAATTCTTCAAAGTCCGACTCTGACCCTAGTGAATGGTTACCTCCTCATCGTGATTATCACTGTAATTATGCAGCTAGCTGGGTAGGGGTGAAATGGCGGTGGAACCTCACCGTGGATGACGTTGAAAAAATGACATTGTCTACGTTGCTCAACAGTTGTACAAACATCACCATTACTGCGCCTGAACGCGCCATCGTCGTGATCGGTGCCCCGCCCCAAGCTCCCGTCAGTGACGGTGTGGTCGATCCTGACTACGGAACGTGTGCCATTGCCCAAGCAAATGGCGCTGGTCCCTATATCCAAGGAGTGGACCCCGAATATGAGTGGTATACCGACCGCGATAAAGACGGCATGGTCTGCGAATAAAAAACCCCGGTGTTTCCACCGGGGTTTTTGATGTTCTGATGAACTTACTTGTTACCGCAGCATCCGCCGCCGCAGCATCCGCCGCCATCTCCGTCGCCACCGTTTACAGTTGCGGATGGGGCTTCAATCTTGATGTTTGAGGTTGCCATGATGACTCCTTATAGATACGAGAAAACTTAAGAAGAAAACTTTCCTCTCTTAGTGTGAACCACGAAGACTAGAAGGTCAATCTCAGAGTGAGGTATGTCGCCCAGGGCTTAATTGATTCTGAGCTTTATACGACACCGCGAATACGACGACTGAGTTCTTGCGCTGTTTGCGTAAGCTCGGAGATCATCTGTTGTGCGGGTTCAGAGTGAAGGTCTCCCCCCGGCACAGCATCCTCTGCAAAAGTGATCGCAACACCTGCTGCAGGCCACCCCAAATGGTCTCTAACGACAACCCCAATGGATGCAAGTCCTTCGGAGACTTCCCCTTTTTCCACCGCATACCCTTGCTCGGCAGCCTGCACAACAACGGCTTTGAGTTCTTTATAGGTTTGCGGTCCTATGTGGGCTGTTCCGCTTCTGCGCGTGAGGTCACTGTTGGAGGGATACAAGGCACGAAGTTGAGTAAGAGGAAGAGCTGAGAGAAGAGCCCGCCCCGATGCCGTGAGGTGTGCGGGCAATCGAACGCCCACATCGGTAATCAACGAAGGACGCCTAGGTGCTCGCTCTTCGACCACGTACAACACATCTGTTCCGTGCAACACCGCAAGGTGTGCCGATTCTCCAACCCGATCTACCAATCGGGCAATCAGGGGCGCACCGAGCCTGGTCAGAGGCTGCTGCCTGCTGTAGGCCGTGGAGAGTTCAAAGGCAGAAGGACCCAATCCATACCTTTTTTCTTCCGGCAAGTGCACCACAAATCCCCGGGAGATGAGAACATCCAATATCTGATACACCGAGGATCTAGGAAGACCTAAAGATCGGACAATGTTTTGTGCTTGAACAGGACCTCGCTGCCTGGCCATAAAGTCCAACATGCGCAATGTTGAATCGGCCGCGGGTACTTTGGTCATGTGCACAAGTGTGGCATGTCCGGGATATCAGACACAACCCGTCAAAAGCCTGTGTTCACGGTGGACTTTATCGTGTGAAATCAATACATGAGTTCCGTAATTGTAGGCACAGGCCCTCTTTCCCTCGATGATGTTGTTCGTGTGGCCCGAGGCGATGCCTCCATCACGCTCGATCCCAGCGCACTCGAGGCTGTGGGAGTGTCCCGAAAGATTGTTGAAGGGCTAGCAGCAGACCCCGACCCCCACTATGGAATTTCGACC
The DNA here is from genome assembly GCA_044236405.1 of Aurantimicrobium sp. Lineage (GTDB taxonomy): Bacteria > Actinomycetota > Actinomycetes > Actinomycetales > Microbacteriaceae > Aurantimicrobium. Next base: position 1,530 of record JBIIGO010000015.1, on the reverse strand, counting down.
GGGTTTGGTGCCCTGGCCACAACGTTTATCTCCCCTGAGCGCCGTGCTCAGCTCCAGGCCTCCCTTATTCGCTCCCACGCAGCAGGCTTAGGCCCAGAAGTAGAACGTGAAGTTGTTCGGGCGCTGATGCTGCTGCGCCTGTCCACCTTGATGACAGCGCGCACAGGCGTCAGGCCCGTTGTGGCAGAAACCTATGCAGCACTGATTAATGCCGGCATTACTCCGGTCGTTCGCGAATATGGTTCCTTAGGCTGCTCGGGAGACCTCGCTCCCCTGTCTCACTGTGCCCTTGCCACACTCGGTGAGGGTGAGGTGCGCAATGCTGAGGGTCAGCTTATCTCTGCCCACGATGCTCTTGCCGCGGCCGGAATTACTCCTCTGGTGTTGGAAGAAAAAGAGGGTCTTGCCCTAATCAATGGCACAGATGGCATGCTCGGCATGCTGTCTTTGGCCATCAAGGACTTATCTATGCTGATGACCGCAGCAGATATCTCAGCGGCAATGAGCGTGGAAGGCCTGATGGGCACAGACAAGGTCTTTGCCGCAGACCTGCAAGCTTTGCGCCCCCAACGCGGCCAAGCCATCTCTGCAGCGAACCTGCGCATGATCTTGGCTGACTCTCCCATTGTCCACTCACACGCCGGTCCTGAAGATGGCCGCGTGCAAGACGCGTATTCGCTACGCTGTGCTCCTCAGGTTCATGGAGGTGCCCGTGACACGATATCCCACGCCACTGATGTTGCCGAACGTGAACTTGCCTCAGCCGTGGACAATCCCGTTCTCACCGAAGATGGCCGCGTAGAAAGCAATGGAAATTTCCATGGTGCTCCCGTTGCCTACGTTTTAGATTTTCTCGCCATTGTTGCTGCTGATGTCGCCTCGATGAGTGAGCGTCGCACTGACAGGTTCTTAGATCCTGCTCGAAACCAAGGACTTCCCCCATTCCTCGCCCACGAGGTAGGCGTGGACTCAGGCCTGATGATTTCTCAATACACTTCAGCAGGACTGGTCTCTGAACTCAAACGATTGGCAGTGCCAGCCTCGGTAGATTCCATCCCCTCCAGTGCAATGCAAGAAGATCACGTATCTATGGGCTGGCATGCAGCACGCAAGCTGCGCACCGCAGTCGATGCGTTAGCTCGCGTGATTGCCATAGAGATGATGACGGCAGCCAGAGGAATTGATCTGCGCAGTCCCCTGAAGCCCAGCCCCATAACCTCTGCAGTCATTGAGGAGCTTCGCTCTCATGATGTCGCCGGTCCTGGACCAGATCGTTTCCTCTCTCCTGAGATGGAGCAAACCTATGCGCTGGTTCGCTCCGGCCGCATTGTTGAGGTCGCCCGCGCTGCCTCAACACAATCCCTGATCTAACACACCCACCAAAGGAGTTCACTATGAGTTCAGAACCTCGCACCGTTCGCGCTGCTCGCGGTTCCACACTGACCGCAAAAAGCTGGCAGACAGAAGCTCCGATGAGGATGCTCATGAACAACCTTGACCCTGAGGTTGCCGAGCACCCCGAAAAGCTCG
>JBIIGO010000083.1:0-4804 GCA_044236405.1 Aurantimicrobium sp. | reverse complement strand
TCAGTCGTAATTTCACACTGCTCAGCTAAACCAAACGTTTCCCTCAAGCTCGACAAGACACCAATGAGATCTGAACTTGGGAGAAGCGTAGGTGTCCCTCCTCCAAAAAAGACGGTATGTAATGCACGTGAGGGCATCTGTGCTCGAGCTAATACCTCTGAAGAAAAATGAATTTCTGATGTGAGATGTTCTGAGAATGTTTGCTGTGACACAGAGCCCAGTTCTGAGGATGTGTAGGTATTGAAATCGCAATATCCACAACGCACCGAACAAAATGGGATGTGCACATAGGCACTAAATGTGCGTGAACTGGCGTCAATGCACACCTCAGGTGCTAATGAACCGTCTTGAGGAAGTGGCACACCATCTGGAAGTTGCCCTGCCATCTTTAGGCCAATCGTGCTGGCAATAAGGCCCTGACATATTGACGTTGCTGTTGCCATTGTTTCAGGCGAATCAACGGTGCTAGCCAACGAAATTTATTACCTTCTGCAATGGCAGTTACGGATCTGAGAACGCAATACACACTGTCATCATCGCGAAGTTCAACGCTAAAGAACTCCTCACCAACAACGGGTGTCATGTTAAGTGTCCCCCAGGCATACCCTTGACGCCTTTCTTCTCTGACAACGTAGATAACGCGGAGAGACGAAGAAAGATGACTAGGAGACCACATTTTTTCAATAGTTACTGTCGTTCCCGCAGAAAGAAATGGTGTTCCATCTGAGGAAAATAGTTGTTCTGAGCCTTCTTGGTGAGGCTGAATGGGTGCTCCGAATTCGTTGAACATGATCCCGCGATAACCTTCGGAATCTTCTTGATCGACGGCAGTCACCAATAGGTGAGAACCACGAGCTATCCCCCAGGTCATCAGTGACTCTGTCGCTGAATCAAAACGTTCTTGACCACTACCCAATCGAAATTCTTTATAGACAGCTTTGAAGCCCTGTGGCGGGAAGACAAGTACATCTGGCGCTTGAGTAATGCCCACTGAGGCATAACTCACAGGCTGATCTCCGTGAAAGGACTGTCGGCGTGAACTCATTTCTTTTTCACCTCATCGTCACCTTGAAGAGCAGCAATGAAGGCTTCTTGAGGCACCTCAACTCGCCCCACCATTTTCATGCGCTTTTTACCCTCTTTTTGCTTTTCTAGGAGCTTTCTCTTACGGGTAATGTCACCGCCATAACACTTCGCTAACACATCTTTACGGATGGCAGAAATTGTTTCTCGCGCAATGATCCGTGCCCCAATAGCCGCTTGAATTGGAACTTCGAACTGTTGACGTGGAATGAGTTTCTTAAGGCGCTCGGTCATGAGAACACCATAGGAATATGCCTTCTCGCGGTGAACGATGGCGCTAAAGGCGTCAACGGTTTCTCCTTGAAGCAATATGTCAACTTTGACGAGATCTGCTGTCTGTGAACCTGATTCCTCATAATCCAATGACGCATACCCTTGAGTTCTACTTTTGAGGTGGTCAAAGAAGTCGAAAACGATTTCACCCAGGGGTATTTCGTATTTCATTTCGACGCGGTCTTCACCGAAATATTCCATTCCAAGAAGGTTTCCACGTCGACTTTGACACAACTCCATGATCGTGCCAACGTAATCTTTAGGGGTCAAAATTCCAGCACGAACCAACGGTTCAGTCACAGAAACTACTTTTCCACTGGGGTATTCACTGGGATTAGTGACGGTAACCGTCTTCTTATCTTCGGTCGTTACTTCATAAGGAACGCTGGGGGCTGTGGCAATAAGGTCCAACCCAAATTCTCGTTCAAGACGTTCGGTAATAATTTCAAGATGCAACAGGCCTAAAAAGCCACATCGGAATCCAAAGCCCAAAGCGACAGATGTCTCTGGCTCGTAGTTCAAAGAGGCATCCGAGAGTTTTAACTTATCGAGTGCTTCCCGCAAAACGGGATAATCACTGCCATCAATGGGATACAAACCTGAAAAAACCATTGCCTTGGGTTCTGTGTATCCCTCCAGGGCTTGTGATGCAGGCTTTGTATGGTTGGTGACCGTATCTCCAACTTTTGACTGGCGGACATCTTTTACCCCAGTAATGAGGTAACCGACTTCACCAACACCTAAACCTTTGGATGGTGTTGGTTCTGGCGAACTCACTCCAATTTCAATGAGTTCATGGGTAGCTTTCGTCGACATCATCTGAATGCGTTCTCGTGGCTGAAGATGTCCGTCAACAACCCGGACATAGGTGATAACACCTCGATAAGGGTCATATACCGAGTCGAAAATCATCGCGCGGGCCGGAGCTTGTGGGTCCCCCACGGGTGCAGGAACTTTCTGCACCACTAAATCCAAAAGTTCAGCCACACCAGCACCGGTTTTTCCGGATACCCGGAGCACATCATCAGGATTTCCGCCGATAAGGTCTGCCAGTTCTTTGGCATATTTTTCGGGGTCTGCTGCCGGTAAATCGATCTTGTTTAACACCGGAATAATGGTCAGGTCATTCTCCATAGCAAGGTACAGGTTGGCTAATGTCTGCGCTTCTATTCCTTGTGCGGCATCAACAAGGAGAATGGCCCCTTCGCACGCCGCAAGAGAGCGGCTGACTTCATAGGTAAAGTCAACGTGACCTGGGGTATCAATCATGTTGAGGGCATATGTGTTTCCCTCAACATGCCATGGCATACGAACTGCTTGGCTTTTGATGGTGATACCGCGTTCACGCTCAATATCCATTCGATCGAGATATTGCGCACGCATAGAACGATCATCGACAATGCCGGTAATTTGCAGCATACGGTCGGCCAGGGTTGATTTCCCATGATCGATATGCGCAATGATGCAAAAGTTTCGAATCTGCGTCGGTGGAGTCGAGGCAGGCTCAAGTGGGGTCGAGGCACGAGGAGACATATGCGTACTAGTCTCCCATGAGTTAAGAGCTGGATTGAGCATCTGAGCCAAGAACTGGTAATGTTATCTCTTGGCTTACGTGTAGTTCCCCTACATGATTCGTCATAGCGAGCCCTCTATCTCGACTGTGACACATCCATACGTACATCCACTTACAGGAAAGACACGGTAAACGTGGCAAACATTAAGTCTCAAATCAAGCGCAATCGCACCAACGAAAAGGCTCACGAGCGTAACAAAGCTGTGAAGTCAGAGGTTCGTACAGCGATTCGTCAAACCCGCTCAGCTATTACTGCTGGGGACAAAGCTACTGCTGAAGCAGCATTGAAAAATGCTAGCAAGAAGCTTGACAAGGCAGTTGGCAAGGGCGTTCTCCACAAGAACAACGCAGCTAACCGCAAGTCATCACTTGCCAAGCAGGTTGTAGCTCTCTAAAAGAAGACATCTTTCAACGCCCTCACAATACGTGAGGGCGTTGTTTTTATTTTCGGCCATAGTCAGCGACAACATGAACCATGTGTTCCAAAGCATAAATTGGGTCTCTGGAAGCACCTTTTACATTTGCATCTGTTTCTGCAATAACTTCGAGGGCAACACCGAGTCCCTCTTCGCTCCAGCCAGAAAGATCTTTGCGCGCTCGATCAATCTGCCACGGAGCAGCGCCTAATTGACCGGCAAGTTCGGATGATCCCGCACGTTGCCCATAAAGCTTTGCCATTAGGCGAAGTTTGGCGGCAAACGTTGCCACGATAGGGACGGGATCTGCGCCTGAATTCAAGGCATTGCGCAAGGTTATCAGCGCATCTCCTAAACGACCCATTACTGCCGAATCCACAACTTTGAACGCAGTGGATTCGACTCTGCCACCGTAATAGTCCTCGACAACGCGGTCAGTAATCTCCCCTGGTGAATCTGCAATGAGTTGCTGACACGCATTAGCGAGCTCTGATCCAGAACTGGAAAATGCTTGAACTAAAGATCTCAACGCACTGGGTGCGATAGATCGTTGCGCAAGAGAAAATTCTGCTGCGGCAAAATCAAACTTGTCATTATCAGTCTTGAGCTCAGGGCACGTGATTTCGATACATGGCAAATCAGAGGAGCGGAGCCGATCTAGAAGTTTTTTTCCACGTACGCCACCGCTGTGCCTCAGAACAACCGTTGTGTCGCGGTCAGGAGATTCGACATAGTCAAGCATCTCCTGCAAGAAGTCATCATTGCATTTTTCAACATGAGAAACACGAATCAAACGGGGTTCACCAAATAATGACGGAGATGCCAGTGTCAACAATGTTCCGGGTGCATAAGAAGCTGCATCTACATCGTGAACCTCAACAGCTGGATCTTGTTCTTTCAACATGTCACGAATGCGCTGCGTTGCCCGGTCAGCAAGAAAATCTTCCGCCCCGCTTATCAATACCAGAGGAGCCGGCTGCGCTTGATGCCACACTTTTTGTGGGATTTTTTTTGACGCGGCCATACGTCAAGACTAATGCTCGCTCCATAGCTCAAGGCTGTTTTTACCCCCTGAAATCACAATCATTCCTTGAATATCCGTTCGAGCGCTCACGGCACCAAATTTCTCGACAAGATCAATTGTTTCTTGGCGAGGGTGACCGTAATTATTTTCTTTACCGGTTGAAAACACGGCAACATCTGCATTAACTACTTCATAGAATCTTGGTGATTGATCAGCAGAGCCATGGTGTGAAACTTTGATAACGGAAACATCAGAAAGTTTATGACGTGTTAGGAGGGCTTCTTGTGCCTCTTTACCTAAATCGCCAGGGAATAACGCATCCCACCCCCCAAAATCAACCAGAAGAGTGACAGAGCCATCGTTACCTTTCTTGAAACTCTCTGCACCGCTGTGTGACGCTGTGGGCCACAATATCTGCCAGTGAGCATGTCCTAG
>JBIIGO010000081.1:0-4877 GCA_044236405.1 Aurantimicrobium sp. | reverse complement strand
GCTCATTACTCCCGAAGGTCGCGTGAAAATTACCGACTTCGGTATCGCTCGTATTGCTGACCAGGTTCCCTTGACCGCAACCGGTCAAGTAATGGGAACGGTTCAATACCTCTCCCCAGAGCAAGCAAGTGGTCACCCCGCATCTCCCTCGACAGACATTTACTCTTTGGGAATTGTGGCCTACGAATGTCTTTCCGGTAAGCGTCCCTTCACCGGTGAGTCCCAAGTGGCTATTGCCATGGCACAGATCAATGATGAAGCCCCACCGCTTCCAGACACCATTGCCGAACCGGTTCGTAACCTGGTTTATTCTTGTATGGCAAAGAAGCCTGCTGATCGCCCTGCGTCAGCAGCTAACTTAGCTCGTGCTGCACAAGCACTTCGCCGCGGAGACCTGCAAGGTGCCGCAGCAGCTGTTCCTGGAGTTTTGGGAACTACTACTTCACCCATCGATGCCACCGTGGTTATGCCACGCACGGCCACAACCGGAGCGACGACCGTTTTGACTATTCCAAATGCACCTGAGCCCGAAACCGAAGAAAAGAAGAAGCGCAGTCCATGGACGTGGCCGCTCATTGCCTTGATTGGTGTTCTTCTTATTGTTCTTATCGGTGCCGTGATTGCGCTAACTTCTGGTGGTGGAGCACCTGAGCCCACGCCGACCTCGACGACAAAGTCTGCAACTCCCACTAAGACCTCAACGCCGACAACAACTCCAACTCCCACCACAGCAGCTATTAACAAAGCTGACTACGTGGGCAAGAATGTCGATACCGCAACCGCTGCCCTCGAAGCGTTGAACATGAACGTCAACCAGATCAAGGGAACCGCTGCTCCTGATGCAAACTCGGTGGGTCTTGTCTATGACGTGAACCCGACCGGTCCACAGGTTGCTAATGGCACCACTATCAACCTGACCTACTACGGTCCGTTGCCTACAGCTCCTGCGCCTGGCTCTGCACCTAACCTTGACGACACTGATTACACGCCTGGCCAGGCGATGAATGTGTCCTGGGCTGGCTACACTAGTTGTCCGTCAGGCTATGCCCTCACCGGATACAACATCTTGGTGGACGGAACTTCTGTCGCAACGGTACCGGGCAACTCTGGTGCAATCACTGCACCTTCTGCACAAGGCCCACACACAGTGAGCTACCAAGCTAACTGTAAGGGTCTGGACAGTTCCGCTGCGTCCCCCACCAAGAGCTTCACAGTGACCATTGTTGGTCCCTAATACCATGATGATTCTGTAGTTTTCGGGGGAAGCACGTGCCACAATCACAACGTATTATTGCCGGTCGCTATGAGTTAGGAAAACTCGTAGCGAAGGGAGGCATGGCCACTGTCTATCAGGCCCATGACTCTGTCTCCGGCAATACCGTTGCGCTTAAAATTCTTAGTGATGAACTCAGCGAGAACCACAAGTTCACTGAGCGCTTCAAACAAGAAGCTCGTGCGGCTTCTTCGATGGACCATCCGAATATCGTAAAAGTTCTAGATGCCGGTGACGATGTTTACACCGACGATAACGGGGCAGAACACTCACGCTCTTTCATTGTGATGGATTACGTAGACGGAATTGAACTGTCCAAACTGGTGGCCAAGGGTCCACTGAAAGTCACCGAAGCCGTTCGAGTAGCTGCTGAGCTGCTTGCGGCTGTGGAATATGCTCACACCGTCGGAATTGTTCACCGCGATATCAAACCAGCCAACATCATGATTGAACGCAGTGGCACCGTCAAAGTCGTTGACTTCGGTATTGCTCGTGCTGTCTCCGACACCTTTGATGATCTTGCGCAAACAACCTCTGTCTTAGGAACAGCTGCCTACTTTGCTCCAGAACAAGCAAAGGGTGAAAAAGTTGATGCCCGCACAGATATTTATGCCATTGGTGTGGTGTTGTATGAAATGCTCACGGGGCGGCCTCCCTTTGAAGGTGACACTGCTGTAGCCGTTGCCCACCAACACATCCACGCCCAGCCAGAAGCTCCGAGCAGTATTAACCCCAAGGTGTCCCCTGCCCTTGATGTTGTGGTCTTGAAGGCGCTGTCTAAAGCAAAGTCCAAGAGATACCAAACAACGAGGCAGTTTGCGACCGCCCTGGCTGAAGCAGCCAGCGGTCGTGTTCCTGCCGAGAAAAAGCCGGTCAGCGATGTTGACCAATTATTAGGTCCAATCTCCGAACCTGCGGTGGAATACACCCCCAGCGCCTCAGAGCTTCCCGAAGAATTTACCTATTTGTTTGGAACCGATCCTTCAACAGCACCCACGTTGGTTCAAGAGTCCAACGAGGCACCCGATCGCAAGCGAGTTTTGGCTATCGTTGCCATTATTACCTTGGTGTCGATGGTGCTGACCGGTATGGGTCTCTGGGTCTCCACACTGCAGCCCACAAGCTTGTTCCCCAGCTCGTCAGTGACCGTTCCTCAGCTGAACAATGTTGTGTATTCCAAAGCTGAGCCTCAGCTCAAAGAGCTAGGTCTCATCCCCAGCAAAATGATTGAAAACAGCGGAACTGTGGGCAAGGGCAAAGTTATTCGCACAGACCCACCTAAGGGAACCGTGCTCGACCCTGGTACTCCCATCACGGTCTATGTCTCTGCGGGAAAAACGAAAGTCGAAGTTCCGCAGTTGGCCGATCTCACCGTTGAGGAAGCCAGCGCTCAGCTGGAATCTCTCGGCTTTGTTGTGGGAACGGTGACGGAAAGTAACTCCCCTTCTGTCAAACAAGGCTTTGTGATGTCCACAACACCTCCGTTGGGAACCGAGCTTCTTCAAGGAAGCACCGTGAATATGCTCGTCTCCACGGGCAAGATAGAGATTCCAGAGCTTCGAGGTAAAACCGTGACCGAAGCAAATAATCTTTTGCGCGCGTTGCTGATCTCTCCCACAGTGCTTGCGGATGCCAGTTGCGCTAAAGCTGAATCACCTATTGTGCGCTCACAGTCGGTGTTGCCAGGGATTGCCCCACAAGGGACCCCCGTCACCATTACCTACTGTTCGGGCTAGCGTATAAGTGGGGACTTGGTGCGCGCCAGCAGCGCTGCGCCGCTTAGTCCACAGACTTCAAGCCAGTTCCCCAGCATGGTGTACCCACCTTCAGTGAGAACAGACTCGGGGTGGAATTGCACGCCATAAATGGGCGCTGTGGCATGTTCGAGCCCCATGATTACGCCACCTTCGGTTCTGCTGGTGACGGTGAGGTTATCTGGAACGGTACTGTCCACAACAGCTAAAGAGTGGTATCTGGTCGCAGTAAAAGGTTGGGGAACCCCTTCATAGAACTCCACGTCGTCGTGAATAATTTGTGATGTTTTCCCGTGCATGAGCTCATCGGCATTTGTGACGGTTGCTCCATATGCTTCGGCAATTGCTTGGTGGCCTAAACACACACCCAGTAGGGGAATGCCCTGCTTGTCTGCACTCAGAACTGCGGCAATAGAAATGCCGGCGTCGGAGGGTTTTCCGGGCCCAGGTGAAACGAGCACTCCGTCATAACCTGAAAGCGTCTCATCCAGTTTGTCTAACGGAATCTGGTCATTACGAACCACAACCGTCTCGGCACCCAGTTCTTGAAGGTAGCCGTTGAGGGTGTAAACAAAGCTGTCATAGTTATCAATTACAAGAATCTTTGTCATTATTCGACCGTCACTTCTCGAATGGTCATGGCTGTGTCAATGAGGGGAAACACAAAGAACATCAGGACCGAAATAACGGCGATCGCTGCCACGCTCAAAATTACAATTTTGAGCCATACCGCTCCGGGTAATACTCGCCACAACGCTGCGTACATTAGGACGCCACCTTCATTTTCTTAGCCATTTCTTTCGGTGGTCCCGCTTCTGTGGGCTGCCACGACTCGAGAACACCATAGAAAATCAATCGCTCGGCGTCACCTAATAGTGGATTACATGTGGTGATCGTGATCAGGCTTTGCCCGTCGGAGGGAAGATTGGTTCCTGGAACAGGAAGCAGGACATCAACAGCGGTGGGCAAGACGTATTCATAGTTGCGGAATACATAGGTGTAATACCCGTCTTGGGTTTGCACATAAATCTTGTCACCAGATTCCAACTTTGGAGAATCGCCAAACGGGCTACCCCAGTTGGTTCTGTGGACAGCTAAGGCAAAGTTGCCGCCTTCTCCGGGCCACTGTGTGTCTGGGTATTTCCCGTAATAGCCCTTATTCAGAATCGAGGGAAGATCCACACCGTTTTTGATGACCCGCGACGAATCTGGGCCCAATTTAGGGATATACAACGTGGCAAACTCTTGGCCTTCTGCAACGCCTGCAAATGCAGGTGCGGGGCCATAATCTGTGACCGGCTGTTCTGTGCCACCCTCTTTTTCAGCCCCGCTTGCCCACTCTTTTTCAAGCTCTGAAGTGGCAGCCTGCTGCTGAGTCGTTTGAATGGCGTCATTAACCCACAGTTGCCACGCCAAAAACAGCAACACAACAACACCAAAGGTGATGAGGAGCTCACCAACTACACCTAAAACGCGGGAGAGCAGGGGTGATCTAAACACCCCTCAACTTTACCCGGTTCTTTGGGGGCAACCTGAGTCTGTCTTGTTTGCTTATAGACTTGTGGGACTATGGCACGTACACAAGCACCCCGTAATCCTGAGTCCTCCGGAAACGAAGCACCCAACCCGGTGTGGTTTAAGCCCGTTATGTTCGGGTTCATGCTGGTCGGACTGATCTGGATCATTGTTTTTTACATCAGCCAAGGCGTTCTGCCCGTTCCTGCCCTTGGGTCATGGAACATTCTGGTCGGATTCGGAATCGCCTTTATCGGCTTCTTGATGACCACACGCTGGCGCTAATTACACGCGTGTAGTTTTCTCCCCATGTGGATAACATGTGGATAACTATG
>JBIIGO010000014.1:0-17742 GCA_044236405.1 Aurantimicrobium sp. | reverse complement strand
CTGGATTTCATGCGCGAGAACCCCAATGTGTGGTGCAAGGTCAGCTGCCCAGATCGTTTGACGGTGTCAGGGTCACCGGAATATGCCGATGTGGTTCCGTTTGCTAAAAAAATCGTGGAGGAATTTCCTGACCGTGTGTTGTGGGGAACAGACTGGCCCCATCCCAACATGAAAAAGGAAATGCCCGATGATGGCATCTTGGTGGACTACGTTCCCTCGATTGCCACAACACCAGAATTACAAGAAAAACTTCTTGTGACTAACCCGACGAAACTGTATTGGAGCTAAGTGATGAAGCCCGATTTTGAGAAGTTTGATGATATTCCTGGCACGACAATCTTCACCATTGAGTCTGCCCGGGTGGGATATCACCTCAACGAATTCTGCATGAGCCTGCGCACGGAAGAAAACCGGAAGCGTTTTCTCTCCAACGAGCGGGCTTATCTGGATGAGTGGGAGATGACCGAAGATCAAAAGCAGGCTGTCCTCGATAGAGATTTCCAGAAGATGATTGATTTGGGAGGAAACGTGTATTTCCTCTCCAAGATCTTTGCCTCGGAAGGAATCTCGTATGTGGAGGCTGTCAGCACCATGACGGATATGACCACTGAGGAATACAAGCAAATGATGCTTGATGGAGGTCGCAATATAGAAGGATGGCGCTCCAAGAAAGAACGAGGTGACGCATAATGGCGAAAATTGTTGCCGGTGTGACAACCAGTCACGTCCCTGCTGTCGGTCATGCCATTGACTCTGGCAAAACCCAAGATGACTACTGGAAGCCCATGTTTGATGGCTACGAGTTTTCGAAGAAGTGGGCTACAGACAATCCTGCGGATGTGGCCATCATTGTCTATAACGACCATGCCTCATTTTTTGGCATGGACATTATCCCCACCTTTGGTATCGGAATAGCGGACAAGTTCGCCATCTGTGATGAGGGCTATGGCCCCAGGCCTGTTCCTGAAGTTCAGGGTCACCCGGAACTGGCAACACATATTGCGGCATCTCTGATTACCGATGACTTCGATATGACGGTGTTGAACTTACTTGACGTCGATCACGGTCTGACTGTTCCTATGTCGCTGATGTATGGGCAGCCAGATAAATGGCCAACCAAAGTCATCCCGCTGCCTGTCAACGTTGTCATGAACCCACAGCCCTCTGGTGAGCGATGCCTGTCTATTGGAAAAGCTATTCGCCGTGCAGTGGAGTCCTTCCCCGGAGACCTCAAGGTAGAAGTCTGGGGAACCGGTGGTATGAGCCACCAAATCCAAGGTGCTCGAGCAGGTTTGATTAACCTGCCCTGGGATATTCAGTTCATGGACGACCTCATTAATGATCCCGAAACTTTGCAATACAAGCCCCACCTCGAATACATGGTCGAAGCTGGCTCTGAAGGGGTCGAGCTGATTATGTGGCTAATCATGCGTGGAGCGATGGGGGATAAGGTCAATGAGGTTTACCGCTTCAACCATGTTCCTGCATCAAATACCTCTGTTGGACACCTCATCGTTACCCCGAAGGAAAATTAATGACTGTCAATCTCGCTGTAGTCGGACTCGGTGCTTTTGGACAAAAGCACCTCGATGCCCTCACTCAGATTCCAGATGCCACTATCAAGTACGTGGCACACTCCAAGCAGAATGTTGCCGATGAGATTGCGGAAAAGTATGGTGCGGAGCGTGGTTTTGATAACTACACCGAACTGCTCAAGCAGCCTGATCTTGACGGTGTTCTGCTCGCCACCCCCACTCAAATGCATCACGATCAAACCATTGAAGCTTTGCGTGCTGGAAAGCATGTCATGGTGGAGATCCCGATGGCAGATAACTTAGCTGGTGTCCAGGACATCGTTGCCGCCCAGCACGAAAGCGGCAAAGTGGCGATGGCTGGCCACACGCGCAGGTTCAATCCTTCTCACCAGTATGTCCACAACAAGATTGTTGCTGGAGATTTCACGATTCAGCAGATGGATGTGCAGACCTACTTCTTCCGTCGCACCAACATGAATGCACTGGGGCAGCCTCGCTCGTGGACGGACCACTTGCTGTGGCATCACGCAGCTCACACCGTGGATTTATTCCAGTATCAAACAGGTGAAAAGATCGTGAAGGCAAACGCCATTCAAGGCCCCAAGCACCCAGAGCTCGGTATCGCGATGGACATGTCCATTCAGTTGGCTACAGAGTCAGGTCAGATTTGCACCCTGTCTTTATCGTTCAATAACGACGGACCCTTAGGCACCTTCTTCCGTTACATCGGTGACACTGGAACATACATTGCTCGCTATGACGATCTTGTTACCGGTAAAGAAGAAGTTATCGACGTCTCTAATGTGGATGTGTCGATAAACGGTATTGAACTACAAGACCGAGAGTTTGTTTCGGCCATTGTGGAGGGCCGCGAACCTAACGCCAGTGTGGCTCAAGTTTTGCCGTGTTACGTGGTTCTCGACCAGCTCCAACAGCAACTGGATTACTAAGGCTTTTTCGCATGGGGGATTTTCTTCCCATGCATGATGCGCCCATACGTGAACTGAATTGGCGCGACCACAGTGCTTTCATAGCCTGTGGCCGTGAGAGATTCGTTGATATCGACCATGTCGATTTGGAGGCGCTTAAAGTTCTGTGAGGTGTCTGTGAGGTAGGCCTGAAGCGTGTTCTCATCTGCATACTCGAATGCGTCAATGGCATCGTGAATAGCCCAGCTATCCATTCCTAAACTTTCGGCTGCCCACAAATAATCAATCACAGCGCCAGCTAGTGCTTTATCAAGCAGGCTTCGCAAGATCTTGCGTGCGGTGGCATCTCCGGCAACATCGGAGACAACCTCGAGGTTCAGTGTGCTCGATTCCAGCAGGTGATGAAGGCGCTGGGCACCGGGACCGGAGACATGAAACACAGGGTCTCCACTTGCATGGTCGGAAACAACAGCCATGTCCACAAAAGAGTTTTCAGCACACAGCTCAGAGATCTGTTTTTTCATCTGCGGAGTTCCCGCATGAAGATCCACGAGAAGTGCACCGGTGCTCATCAGGGGAATGATTTTTTCTGCTTCTGCAACCGCATTCGGGTGTGATTCGCCAGAAAAAACGACATCAGCAGCCGAGGTGGCTTCTGCTGCCGAGGAAACGAACTCTATTTTAGGATGATCAGCTGCCTGAGAGGAATAGCCCACAACACTGATGCCGGCAGCGCTGAGCTTCTCGGCAATACAGAGAGCGCTGTCGTCAAGGCCAATGAAGGCAACTGTTGTCATGTGTTTATTCTCCCAGAGTTAGAGAGGGGGAGGTGTGAGGGTTTTATTCACTGAAATCTTTGGCTTCCATCTGGCTTCTTTCCCAGCAAGGCTTTAGGCTCATGGAGGCGAGATTTTCGCCTTTTCACCAACAACATTGGAAACGCATATACATGAGTTCATTGCCAGTCATTTCTCACTGGATTAATGGTGCAGAGTACCCCAGCACGTCTGGACGCACCGCACCTGTTTATGACCCCGCACTGGGGGAAATTACCAAAAACGTTGCTCTGGCAAATCAAAGTGAAATTGATGCAGCCATTGCTGCTGCTGAGGCTGCATTCCCCGAATGGCGCGACTCCTCGTTGGCTAAGCGTCAACAGGTTATGTTTGCCTTTCGTGAACTCCTCAACGAGCGCAAAGGCGAGCTCGCTGAAATCATCACGGCAGAGCACGGAAAAGTTCTCTCTGACGCCATGGGTGAGATCACCCGCGGCCAGGAAGTGGTGGAGTTTGCCTGTGGTCTCAACCAGATGCTCAAGGGTGAATACAGCGAGAACGCCTCTACCGGTGTTGATGTCTATTCCACCCGACAACCCTTAGGTGTTGTCGGAATTATTAGCCCCTTCAACTTCCCTGCGATGGTGCCTATGTGGTTCTTCCCCATTGCCATTGCGGCAGGTAACACTGTTGTTCTCAAGCCCTCAGAAAAAGACCCTTCCTCCTCGATGTGGGTTGCCAAGCTGTTGAAAGAAGCTGGTCTTCCCGATGGTGTCTTCAACGTGCTCAACGGAGATAAAGAATCCGTTGACGGCTTGTTGGAGAGCCCCGTCGTTCAGTCCATCTCCTTCGTAGGATCCACGCCCATTGCGCAATACATCTACGAAACCGCTGCCCGCAACGGAAAGCGCGTTCAAGCACTCGGTGGAGCGAAGAACCACATGCTGGTTCTTCCCGACGCAGACCTGGATTTGGTCGCAGACTCTGCTATCAACGCTGGATTTGGGTCAGCTGGTGAGCGCTGTATGGCGATCTCTGTTGTGGTTGCCGTGGAGCCTGTTGCTGACCAGCTCATCCCCAAGATTGTTGAACGTATGGGCAAGCTGAAGACCGGTGATGGTCGTCGCAGCTGTGACATGGGTCCGTTGATTACCGAAGTTCACCGCGACAAAGTTGCCTCCTACATCGACATTGCCGTGGCCGATGGTGCCACCGTGGTGCACGATGGCCGCACTGACAGCTTCGATGGTGCAGAGAATGGTTTCTGGTTAGGCCCCACCCTGATTGATAACGTTCCAACTACCTCGAAGGTCTACACCGAAGAAATCTTTGGTCCTGTTCTTTCTATCGTTCGCGTGAAGAGCTATGACGAAGGTGTGCAGTTAATCAATAACGGTGCCTTTGGAAACGGAACCGCCATCTTCACGAACGACGGTGGTGCAGCACGTCGCTTCCAAAACGAGATTGAAGTGGGCATGATCGGCATCAACGTGCCAATCCCGGTTCCGGTGGCCTACTTCTCCTTTGGCGGATGGAAGAACTCCCTCTTTGGTGACACCAAAGCACACGGTGCTGAAGGCGTTCACTTCTTTACCAGAGGTAAAGCAATCACCAGCCGCTGGTTAGATCCCAGCCACGGTGGAATCAACCTCGGATTCCCACAGAACTAATTTCTCGTAGAACACAGCCCGCCGTTTTTGTGGCGGGCTGTGTTCGTTAACGCCCACTCTCCTCGCGTAGCCTTGACCTATGACCACCCCACGTGAACTACAAGTCATTGCTGAAGCTCTCGCTCGCCAAGCTGGTGAACTCATTGCTGAGCGCCGTCGTGAGGGAGTCATTATGGCGAACACAAAATCCTCCTCCGTGGATGTTGTGACTTTTGCCGATAAAGAGTGTGAAGAGTTTGTCACCAGCACCTTGTCACAGCTTCGACCAGAGGATGGCTTTTACGGGGAAGAGGGCGCAGATATTGTGGGGACCTCTGGGCTGACTTGGATTGTTGATCCCATCGATGGCACCGTGAATTATCTCTATGACATTCCTGCCTACGCAGTGAGTATCGCTGTGGTCAGGGGAACTCCAGATCCTGGATCGTGGGAGCAATTAGCAGGCGTGGTTTTCAACCCCATCACCGGTGAACTTTTTTCCGCAGCACAAGGTTTAGGTGCCACGATGACTGATGCGCACGGTAACGTGCACCACCTTGCCGTGAACACCGAAGAAGATATCGCACATGCTCTAGTGGCAACCGGGTTTGGGTATAGCTCGCACGTTCGAGCAGAACAAGCGCACACACTCACTGGCATCCTGCCGGTGGTCAGAGATATCCGCCGCGCAGGTTCTGCCTCTCTTGATTTGTGTTTTGTTGCCGCAGGACGACTAGATGCCTACTTTGAGCAGGGCACGAAGCCTTGGGATCACGCCGCAGGATCCCTGATTGTGCGAGAAGCCGGGGGACAGGTCGGCGGACTTAAAGGTGCTCCCGAGGGGGAAAACATGCTTATTGCAGCATCTGCGGGTATTTTTCCTGAAATAGAAAAACTCCTGCTCACATAGGGTTTTACCCCTGTTTAGACCGATATTTTATGGTCTTTTTCAGGCAAGGAAGGTAACCTTAATCATTCCGTTACATTTCTAATGGGGTTACACCTGCCCTGTTTTGTGAAAGACGTGAGGATAGTCTGTGGCGTTAGAACCAGAGGAAACATCCGCTGTGCCAGCACAGCCCTCCTCGGTGAACCCGGATCTGCCACTATCCAGGCGTGAAATTCGAGAGCGCGATAAGGCTGGTGCGCAGTCTCCAGACGCACAATCTTCGGATGATCTTCTCGCCCAAGAGATGGAGCGGCAACTTCTTAGCCTTCAGTCTCAGCCCACCGTCATTGATGCGTCAGAAAAATTAGATGTTTCCCCAGCGGTCGAGTTTGCGGTTCCCGAGGTGAGTACTCCCGAACCAGCCCCAGCACCACAAGTCAGCAGTGTGAAGCCATCCTCTGCCATGCGTCACCCTATCCGCCGGTCCGGCAGACGCGCAGCACAGTCTCATGAGACAGCTGCGACGGAAGTGGTCTCTTCTGACTCACAATCGGTGAAGGTAAAAGCAGCTCCTAAAAAGGTACGCGTCAAACTTAAACATTCTCGCCCGCAAGAACCCCTTGTGATTGCCCCAAAAAAACGAAAAGGTTCAATAGCGAGAACCTTAAGTTTCGTGGCAATCCTTTTTGTTGCTGGGCTGGCTCTTGCCACAAGTGTTCCAGCTATCGCGTTGCTGAGCCCCGAGGAAGTCAACCTTCTCAACGAAGAAAACCTGGAAAACGTTCAGGTTGATGACAACGGTCAAACCGTTGAAGGAACCGGTGAGGTTATCGTCGCTGGCCGCGACGGTGTGTCCATTAACCAGTCCAAGGCGGCCTCTCAGCAATACTCAACAAAGGGCATCCAAAAACTTGCCGTCAATGTTCCTGTGTCAACCAACGGTATTCGTTGGCCGTTTGACACCATCAAGATTTCGTCTGAATATGGAGATCGTTTCCTCTGGGGCCGCTACAACTTCCATACCGGGTTGGACTTTGAAGTCGACTACGGAACTCCCACCTATGCCATTGCAGATGGAATCGTCTCCTATGTCGAAGATCCAGGACCCTACTGTGGGGCGAGCGTATTTATCGAACACAACGTCAACGGAGAACAATTCACCAGTGTGTACTGTCACTTGATGGTCGGCATCCCTGTTAAACCCGGTGATGTTGTGTCAAAAGGGCAGGTTGTGGGAAACATTGGGATGACTGGAATTACCACCGGACCTCACCTCCACCTCGAGATTCAACGAGGCGGAACTCCTCAGGATCCCAAACCATTCCTTATCCAACGGGCGGGTAATCCCTAGTAACCTAAGCACACAACTTCTTGAAAGGTGTGCATATGTCTGGGTTTACATTTCCTGAACCACACATTGAAAAACTGATTTCAGATCAGCCACTGCGTTGGGGAATTATTGGGCCGGGTGGAATCGCATCCACCTTTGCTAATGCATTGCATAAACACACCAACCAGCGCGTTGTTGCCGTTGCTTCACGATCTATGGAACGAGCAGAAGCCTTTGCCGCTCAATACGGTATTGAACATTCTCTAGATTCCTATGAGCAGCTGGTTTCGCATCCTGATGTTGACGCCGTCTATGTTGCCACCACACATGAGCTCCACGACGTCCATGCCTTGTTGGCCATCTCTGCGGGCAAGAACGTGCTTGTGGAGAAGCCTTTTGCATTGACCGCTGAGCGCGCCCGCATCGTTTCAGACGCTGCGGCCTCGGCAGGAGTGCTTGCCATGGAAGCGTTGTGGACGACGTATATTCCTCAGTCGAGCATTATTAGGCAGATGCTTTCTGCCGGCGATCTTGGTGACATTGACATGGTTATCTCAGAGTTTGGGCAAGATCTCAGGCACGTTCCACGTCTAGTCTCTCCCATTGCCGGTGGGGCTCTCTTGGATTTGGGAATCTATAACTTTGCGTTCACGTCCTCCGTACTGGGCCACGCTCAAGAAATCACCACAACCGGGTCATTGACCACAACGGGGGTCGATGAAACAACGACGTCGTTGCTAAGTTTTGCTTCCGGTGCTCAAGCCGTTATCTCAACATCGCTTCGCGCATATACTCCAACGGCCGCATCGATTACCGGGTCAACTCATCGACTCAACATTCATGAGCCATTCTTTGTTCCCTCCGGCTTGTCGCTATATCCGTCTGAATTTGGACCAGCACCGATGGCAACCTGGACTGACACCACAGGTGTTCCAGCTCACGAAGGGTTGTGTTACCAAGCCGCAGCATTTGCGTCCTATGTGGCTCAAGGCATCACAGATTCCCCGCTTCGCCCCTTAAGCCAGGTCGTTGCAGACATCAGTTTGATCGACCAGGCACGGCACCAGATTGGTGCGTTCTTGACTGGAGAAAACGCAGCTTAGTTTTTGACCGAGTACAACTGCGTGCTGGCTGGTTGAGCCAGCAAGGGTGTAATCGGCAACCCTGCTGCGCCAATCATCAATAGGTTTGGTCCAAGTTCAGCGGGTTTGACAACGAGTCGGTCCTGAGGAGCAGTGAGCGCGCTCCACCGAAATCGGCTGAGTAGACGGTCTTTGTCATAGGAATACAACACAGCGAGGTAACCGGCGAGAAGAACGATTTCCGGGTTGAAGATATTCACAAAATTTCCCACCGCAATGGCTAGAGCATCTATTTGGCTTTCTAAGATTTTGACGACTTTAGGATTCAGCGGTTCCTTAAGTTTTTCTTCTAAGACACTGTCATCGGCATCTTCAAGCTTGAGTGCCGCCAAGAGGTCTTCACGTCGAACGAGTGATTCGAGTGTTCCTTGGAGCCCAGAATAGTCATCTCGGGGGTTGTCAGAAATGCGCAC
Organism: Aurantimicrobium sp.; assembly: GCA_044236405.1. Lineage (GTDB taxonomy): Bacteria > Actinomycetota > Actinomycetes > Actinomycetales > Microbacteriaceae > Aurantimicrobium. The sequence goes on along the minus strand of JBIIGO010000014.1, from coordinate 9,079 downwards.
GTGGCCCAGTTCGCCGGCATATCCTGCGGCTCCTCGAAGCAACGCACCGGCGTGAATAACGCCGCCACCGATACCACCAGCTCCACCAAAGAGATAGACAATTTCGGAGAAACCTCGCCCAGCTCCAAAGTCTCGTTCTGCAATAGAGCCCAAGCTGGCGTCATTATCGATGTAGACCGGCAGGTCTGTTTGCTGTTGCAACATTCGGGCAAAGGGCACTTCCACCCAGTTCAGGTGGGGAGCAAGGCGAACAACACCATCCTCGACGCGAACCTGCCCGGGGATAGCAACGCCGACTCCTGCGATTTTGATATGCGCAGGAAGCTTTGCTCGGAGCTCAGCAATAATATTTGAGGTGATCTCGATTGCTGTATTAGCAGCAGGCGACACCGGAGTGGGAAAACGTACTTTCTCAAGGACCTTCCCAGACAGGGTGACCACACCCACCGTGGTGGCATCAGTTTCTGGGTTAACGGAGAAGACCACGACATCGTCAGAGAAAGACACCATCAACGACGGTCGCCCGACGCCTTTAGTTGAGACAGCCTCAGATTCAATAATTAACCCAAGTTCCTGTAGCTCTGTGACCAAGTCACTAATAGTGGAACGGTTCAGTCCAGTGCGCTGAGTCAGAGAAGATCTGGACATGGTGCCAAATTCACGAAGCAAACGCAGGACCGCAGAGAGATTGTGCTGGCGCACTTGGTCTCTGTTGCTTCCCAGGGTTGAATTCGCCAATGGCTTATGGGCGGGAGGAGGTATCACGCGACGCTCCTCTCTTGCCAGGCGGCGATGATAATGCTTCTATATTAAGGCACTGCACTCACTTGATTTTGATTAATCATGAAGCGCTGGAATAGTCTGACACTATATTGTTTTCTTAGACAACAAATTGACTCTTGAAGGAAAGACGATGACGTCACTTACCCCCACACGCGATGACAAGTTCTCTTTTGGTTTATGGACCATTGGCTGGGCAGCACAAGACCAATTTGGTCCTGCAACACGTCGTCCCCTTGATGTTGTTGAAGCCGTTGAAAAACTCAATGAACTGGGGGCATACGGTCTGACCTTCCACGACGATGACCTCTTTGCCTTTGGCAGCACTGACGCTGAGCGCCAGAAACAAATAGATCGCTTGAAGAAGGCTTTGGCAGACACCGGAGTTATTGTTCCAATGGTCACCACCAACCTGTTTAGCCACCCAGTGTTCAAAGATGGAGCCTTCACCAGTAACGATCGAGGTGTGCGCCGCTTTGCACTTCGCAAAGCACTGCGCAACCTCGACCTGGCGGCCGAGATGGGTGCTAAGACATTTGTGATGTGGGGCGGCCGAGAAGGTGCCGAATACGATTCCGCTAAGGACATTCAAGGTGCACTCCAGCGCTACCGCGAAGGCGTTAACCTGATGACTCAATACGTTGTCGATAAGGGTTATGACATTCGGTTTGCCATCGAGCCCAAGCCCAACGAGCCACGTGGAGATATCCTTCTTCCCACCGTCGGTCACGCCATGGCATTTATTAACACCTTGGAGCACCCTGACCTCGTCGGCTTGAACCCAGAAGTCGGTCACGAACAGATGGCTGGATTGAATTTCACCGCAGGAATTGCCCAGGCCATCGAGCACGGCAAGCTGTACCACATCGACTTGAACGGCCAAAAGGGCGTCAAGTTTGACCAAGACCTGGTCTTTGGGCACGGAGATCTGCTTAACGCATTCTCCTTGGTGGACCTTCTGGAATTTGGTGGCCCTAATGGTGGTCGGGCATATGACGGACCTCGTCACTTTGACTACAAGCCTTCTCGCACCGAAGACTTCCAGGGCGTCTGGGATTCAGCTGCAGCAAATATGAGAATGTATCTCTTGCTCAAAGAACGCGCAGCAGCATTTCACGCAGACCCTGAGGTTCAAGCAGCTCTCAAGGATTCACGTGTTGCAGAGATTAACACCGCAACGCTGAACCCTGGAGAGAGCTACCAAGACTTGTTGGCTGATAAGGCTGCGTATGAGAATTTTGATGCGGATTCCTACTTTGACGCCAAGGGCTTTGGTTTCGTCAAACTCAACCAGCTAGCTATCGAGCACCTGATGGGTGCCAGGTAACACATGCCTTTAGTGGCTGGGGTTGATTCGTCGACTCAAAGTTGCAAAGTCGTCATTCGCGATGCGCTCACAGGTGAGCTCATCCGCGAAGGACGCTCATCACATCCAGATGGCACTGAAGTCCATCCCGATGAATGGCTCGAAGCGCTTCACGAAGCAATCGACGCCGCTGGTGGTCTAGACGGTGTTGAAGCAATCTCCGTCGGTGGCCAACAACACGGCATGGTGGTCATGGATAATTCGGGGAATATTATTCGCCCGGCACTGTTGTGGAACGACGTTCGGAGTGCATCAGAAGCTCAAGAAATAATTGACCATTTTGGGGCAGAAGATTTAGCTCACAGAACCGGGTCAGTCCCAGTGGCCTCCTTCACCTCAACAAAGCTCAGATGGCTCAGAAACCATGAGCCAGAACATGCCACCCGGGTGGCCGCTGTTGCCCTTCCTCACGATTGGTTGACCTGGCGACTTGCTGGGTACGGACCAGAGGGTGCTAGTGAGAAAGGCCCAGATTTTTCTCGACTCGCCACCGATCGATCTGAGGCCAGTGGAACCGGATATTTCAACCCTGAGACCGGCGAGTATCTTTCGGACATCCTCGAATATTGCCTGGGTCACCAGGCGGCTCTCCCTCGAATTACTGCACCGGGTGAGATCGCCGAAAAAACTCCAGACGGAATCATCTTGGCCTGTGGTGCAGGAGATAACGCCGCCGCAGCCTTAGGTATCGGCGCCTCAGAGGGCGATGTGATTGTGTCGCTGGGAACAAGCGGAACAGTCTTCGCTGTTTCTCAAACGGCAACGCATGACCCGTCAGGAATAATTGCTGGCTTTGCCAGCGCCTCCGGATCTGCGTTACCTCTGGTGTGCACAATGAACGCAGCGCGCGTTCTTGATTCGTATTCCACACTTTTTGGGGTCACCCACGACCAGTTCAGCGATTTAGCTTTGTCGGCCCCTCCGGGAGCGAACGGTGTTGTCTTGGTTGCTTATTTCGAAGGAGAGCGCACCCCTAACCTTCCTGATGCCACTGGAGAATTGGTGGGGCTGACCCTGCACAACAACACGCGAGAGAACATTGCTCGTGCTGCCATAGAAGGAATGTTGTGTGGGTTGAATGCCGGACTTCAGGCTGTGAGGGAATCAGGCGTGGCCTGTAACAGGATCTTTATGGTTGGTGGAGCTGCCGCGTCGCCTGCTGTTCAAGAAAGCGCGGCTCAGATCTTTGGTGTTCCCATCACTGTGGTTAAACCGGGTGAGTATGTAGCCAACGGAGCAGCGACACAAGCAGCTCATGCCCTTCTGGGAAGTGCTCCATCTTGGGAGCCTGACACTCTCAGAGAGCTTCAGGAGCCTCACATTCCGCTGATTGCAGAGCAATACGCCCGCGCTGCGGCAATTGCTGCGCAGAGGTAATTGGCGTTTGAAACAACAAAATACCCCTACTTGTTATTATTTGTTACGTTTTCGTGACCTAATAGAGTTGGCGTGTATTTGTTGTATAGGGCAACATATAGATGTGACTCACCGTCGAGTCCACTCGGAGTACCTTCCGAGACTTAGAGAAGAAATGAAGGGAGAGAAATGAAGAAGTCTTCATTGATCTCAATTGCTGCAGTCGCGGCTGCCTCAGTATTAGTCCTTTCGGGCTGTGCTGCAGGTTCAACCGACTCAGCGTCAAGCACTCGTGCTTGTGTAATCCTCCCCGACACCGAATCTTCCCCTCGCTGGGAAGCCGGAGACAAGCCTGCTCTTGAAGCTGCTCTGACCGACGCTGGTTACGAGGTGGACATCCAGAACGCACAGGGAGACACCGCTAAGTACGCAACCATCGCTGACCAGATGCTCAGCAAGGGCTGTGGTGTGATGGTTCTTACCGATCACCAAGGTGCTGCTATTCAGGTTGCTGAAAAAGCACAGGCTCAGGGTATTCCTGTTATCGCTTACGACCGTCCCATCGAAGGTGCTGACTACTATGTCTCCTTCGACAACGAGGGTGTTGGCGCTATCGAGGGTGAATGTATTGTTGACGGCCTCAAGGCTGCCGGCAAGGACCCTGCAACCGCATCTGTTGTTTACGTAGGTGGAGACCCTGCTGACGGAAACGCCAAGATGTTCCTTGACGGTGCTGTATCCGTCATGTCAGCTGCTGGTATCAAGCCTGCTGCTGAAACTCCTGGTACCTGGGATGGAACCAAGGCTGGAACTGCTTTCGAGCAGGCTTACACCTCCTTGAACGGTAACGTAGACGCTGTGTGGGTCGCTAACGACACCAACGCTGCTGCAGTTATCACCATCTTGGACAAGAACGGTAAGACAGTTCCTGTTTCCGGTCAGGACGCATCTGTAGCTGGTCTGCAGAACGTTCTTCTTGGAAAGCAGACCTGTACTGTTTACAAGCCATTCTCCATTGAGGCAGAAGCAGCTTCCGAGCTCGCTATTGCTCTCTTGAAGGGTGAGAAGCCATCTGCAAACAAGTCGCTTGCAGACGGAACTCCTTTCATCGCAGTAACCCCCATCAAGGTAACTCCTGAGAACGTTCAGGCAGTTATTGATGGTGGCGACGCAACCGCTGCTGAACTCTGCACCGGTGAAGTCAAAGCTGCTTGTGAGAAGTACGGCGTAAAGTAACACCCCTTTGATTAGACTTCGCGCCGGTCATTACTGGCCGGCGCGAAGTCTTTTCACACTGAACCTCGGTTTAGCCCATTTAAATGAGAGCTGATAACCGGTAATCTTTCACCCACACACATCGAAGGAGATGGGCATGGATGTGCCACTGATTGAACTGTCAGGAGTCAAGAAAAGTTTTGGTCCTGTGGATGTTCTCAAAGGAATTGACTTCAAGGCCTTCGCCGGTCAAGTAACCGCACTTGTTGGAGACAACGGTGCTGGTAAGTCCACTCTGATCAAAGGTCTTTCAGGTGTCCAGCCTTTCGATGACGGTCTCGTCAAATTCGAAGGTGAACCTGTTCACATCACCAGCCCTCGTCAAAGCAGTGCTTTTGGAATTGAGGTTGTGTATCAAGACCTCGCTCTGTGTGACAACCTCGACATCGTTCAAAACATGTTCCTCGGCCGTGAAGAAACTCACCAAGGAACTCTCAACGAAGCATCCATGGAATTTCAAGCAACCAAGGCGCTGCAAAGTTTGTCTGTTCGCACAGTGAAGTCTGTGCGTCAAAAAGTATCTTCCCTCTCTGGTGGTCAGCGTCAGACCGTAGCCATTGCCCGTTCCGTGTTGCGGAACGCCAAACTGGTTATCCTCGATGAGCCGACAGCCGCTTTGGGTGTTGCCCAAACTGAGCAGGTATTGAACTTGGTTCGTCGTCTTGCCGACAACGGCATTGGCGTGATCATCATTAGCCACAACCTAGCCGACGTATTCCAGGTCTGTGACACCATCAACGTTCTCTACTTAGGTCGCATGGTTGCGTCCTTGAAAGCATCTGAAACGAATCAAGCAGATGTTGTCGGCTACATCACCGGAACAAAGAGCATGGAAGGAGTACTTTCATGAGTGCGCCCGTAGAAATTGGCAGCGGCCACGAAGGCAGCATCAAAGATCAGGTCACCGCCTACTTCCAGCGCCTCAAAAACGGTGAAATGGGCGCACTGCCTGCTGTCTTGGCCCTCTTAGCGCTCGCGATTCTTTTCGCCTCGCTCAGTCCGTACTTCCTCACCACCTTGAACTTTGCCAATCTCTTGGTTCAAGCAGCTCAGCTAACTGTGTTGGCCTGTGCTCTGGTGTTCGTTTTGCTTCTGGCAGAAATCGACCTTTCAGCTGGTGTGACCGCGGGAACAGGAATGGCCCTGTTTGTCTTGCTCAACCAGATGATGGGCGTTAACTGGGTTGTCGCCATTCTTGCTGCGTTGCTTTTTGGAACGCTAGTCGGTTGGGTCATTGGTATCTTCGTCGCCAAAGTGGGAGTCCCCTCCTTCGTTGTGACCCTGGGTTTGTTCCTCGGGTTCCAAGGGCTCATGCTGGTGATGCTCGGTGACGGCGGTCTATTCCGCCTCGACGTCCCTGAGCTCAAAGCCATCATGAACTCAAACATGCCTGTGTGGGCTGGATGGGTCATGTTGGCCATCATGATGATTGTCTCCATCTCTCTGGGCTTCTATGACCGGGCACAACGCAAGCGCGTTGGTGTGATTAACCGACCCATTGGATTGATGTGGGCACGAATCGGATTTGTTGCACTGATCAGTGCAATTGGTATCGGTGTTCTCAGCGTGAACCGCAGCACCTCTGTGGTCCCCATCGAAGGTGTTCCTATTGTGATTCCGCTGGTTATCACAATCATCTTTATTGGAACCTTTGTTCTTGACCGCACACGCTTTGGCCGTCATCTCTATGCCGTGGGTGGAAACCCTGAAGCTGCCCGTCGTGCCGGAATCAAGGTCGCGAAAATTCGGATCACGGCCTTCATTATTTGTTCCACCTTGGCGATTGTTTCTGGGATCTTGGCCGCAAGCCGTATCGGTGCTATCGAATCAACAGCTGGACGTTCCATTGTTCTCAGTGGTGTCGCCGCAGCTGTTGTTGGTGGTGTCAGCCTCTTCGGTGGTCGCGGTCGTTTGATCTATGCCGCTATCGGTGCCATGGTTATCGCCATCATCGACAACGGTTTGGGTCTTGTGGGTCTTCCTGCAGGTGTGAACTTCCTGGTTACCGGTGGAGTTCTTATCGCTGCGGCAACTATTGATGCCCTTTCTCGCAAACGATCTGGCGGGTCACTTCGAACGACGTAGCCCAACAGATCAGGAAAACGCCCCCAGCTTCCAGGTGCTGGGGGCTTTCCCATTGAAGATAAAGATGATGAACCCACACACTTTCCAGACTCTGACGACGACCACAGGTCTGTCCATGACCGTCAGTGCGTTCGGTGCCAGGATTACTCAGCTCTTAATCCCTGACCGACATGGTGAACTGGGAAACGTTGTTCTGGGACTACCTAACGCCGAGAACTATCTTCAACGAGCGAATTTATATCTAGGCTGCACCGTGGGGCCTGTGGCAGGTCGTATAACTGGTAGCAGGTTTGTCAGCACAGACCTCAGCTTTGATGTTCAGCCTAACGAAGGAGAAAACCATCTCCATGGAGGATCCCAGCGCAGCTGGGATCGCATCTGGTGGGATATGGAATCAGAGGAACATGATGAGTTTGTTCGGGTCACCTTCCGATACACCAGTCCAGATGGAGAAGAAGGGTACCCAGGGAACGTCGAAGCTACTTCTGAATACACCTTGAGTAACGAGGGAGTGCTGACCTCACGCCTTCTGGCAACCACGGACGCCGAGACACCCCTCAACCTCACCACACACAATTATTGGAACCTCAGCGGGGTACCCGGAACACCTATAGGTTCCCATCAGCTTTCTGTAGCCACAGAATCAGAGATCCTTACCAATCACGCCAGCATCCCCACGGGGGAGCTTTCTCAACACAATGTCTTTATCAATTCCTTCGCAAAGCCTCGCGTGCTGCAAGAAGCCTGCGACGCTGGAGGCATCGACGCAACCTTTGTTCTGCAGAACGACACCCCACTTGAAGAGCCTGTAGCTCGGGTAGTAGATCCTGAAAGTGGCCGCAGGCTGACCCTTTTCACAACGGAACCTGCCATGCAGGTCTACACCGGGGCGTATCTCCCCACAGAGCACCTCAGTGACGACTGTGTACTGGTGCCTTATGGCGGTGTCTGCTTAGAACCTCAGCGGATTATTGACAATCCGCTCTTGCCGCAATTCCCCAGTATCGTGCTGAAACCAGGTCACACCTACAAACAGGTCACCGTGCACGTCTTTGACGTTGTGGACTAACCCAGCCACAGCAGGAGCCATGGCAATTTCAGGCAGGTGTGAAACTTCAACAAACAGGCGGGCGGAATGTCCCCAGACGTGCTGTGTTTTTAGCAAGCGCTTTGAGGTGATAATCTCTTACGGTGCCAATTTTCAAGGGAAACCTTGGAACTTCGGATACGCCCCGATAGCTCAGTGGTAGAGCACTTCCATGGTAAGGAAGGGGTCGCGAGTTCAATCCTCGCTCGGGGCCCGAGCATTCGTCGGCCTAAAACCCTATGAATGGTCGTGGCTGGGTAGCTCAGGTGGTTAGAGCGCACGACTCATAATCGTGAGGTCGCGGGATCGAGCCCCGCTCCAGCTACGTAGAAAACCCCCTCTAGCGAGGGGGTTTTGTTTATGTTCATTCACTAGGTGCCAAGCCCTTGGCTCAGCAATCCACTGGCACATTCTTCTGGGGAGGAGATTATGTCAGTCGTAAATGCTTTGTCACTAGACTGATTATTTCCATCGAATGATGGGAATTCGTTCTCACAACCTTTGAAGGTGAAATTGTTAGCTACGGTGGGTGACTTAGTAGAAGACATCATCATTTGGCCGAGCGGTACTCTCACCAAGGGTTCAGACAATGATGCGCAGATTTTTCGAACTCCAGGCGGCTCCGCAGCCAATGTTGCTCGAATGGCAGCCTCACTTCACCCCAGCCGATTCATTGGGTGTGTTGGCGAGGATGGCATCGGCTCATATCTAGAAAGCGAACTGAGAAAATACGGTGTCGACGTTCGTCTTCAACGACGAGGTGCCACAGGGGCAATTGTCATATTGATTGAAGCTGATGGAGAGCGAACGATGTTTCCCAACCGAGGAGCTTCAACTCTTCTAGAGGACGTCAATGAACAGTGGCTGGACGGGGTATCAATTCTTCACTTTCCGGCCTACTCTTTCGATGGTGAACCCATCGCCCACACAAGCACACAGTTAGTTCATGCCATGAAACAACGAGGCGGTCGTGTTTCTATCGATGCGTCATCTACTTCGGTGATCAGTTCTTTTGGGGTTGTTACGTTTCTGGAACTTATTCAAGAGCTAAAGCCAGACATTTTCTTTGCTAACCAAGCCGAATCCGAGCTCTTGGGGCTTCACACCCCTGAACGCCGAGAAAAGATTCT
>JBIIGO010000080.1:0-4905 GCA_044236405.1 Aurantimicrobium sp. | reverse complement strand
GGAGTGCGTAACTTCGCCCACATCATTCGCCAGATTAAGTTCACAAAAGTCCTTTATTCGTTGAGGCTGTGCTCACCGATTCTTATAAACAGCTGATCTGGCGAGATGCCTTTGCTAACACTCAATGACGTTCACAGCGAGACCACCCATCGAGGTCTCTTTGTATTTGTGGGACATATCCTGTCCGGTTTGCCTCATGGTTTCAATCACCATGTCGAGCGAAATTTTATGGAAACCATCTCCGTTGAGCGCAAGCCTGGTTGCAGCCACGGCGGTGCCAGCTGCAATAGCGTTGCGCTCGATACACGGCAGTTGAACAAAGCCTCCAACCGGGTCACAGGTCAGCCCTAAGTTGTGTTCCATGGCAATTTCCGCAGCGTTTTCGATCTGCTCTTTTGTTCCACCCAACACTGCGGTCAAACCACCTGCCGCCATAGAGCACGCTGAGCCCACTTCCCCTTGACAGCCCGCTTCGGCGCCAGAAATAGACGCGTTCATTTTGTAGAGTGCACCAATAGCTGCTGCCGTGAGGAGGTAGGTATGAGCGAGTTGTTCGTCGGAGATGCCCTTGAACTTCTTGGCAAAATATCCCACCGCGGGAATGATTCCTGCTGCCCCATTGGTGGGTGCCGTCACCACGCGCATACCCGCGGCGTTTTCTTCATTCACCGCAATGGCGAATGCTTGAAGCCATTCATTAGAGAGTTCCCCTAACGGTTCAAAATTGTCTTGACGCTGTTTGAGTTTTGTGGCCATTTGAGCTGCACGGCGAGGAACAGCAAGATACCCGGGCAAAATACCGGAGCCATTCAACCCATTTTCTACACACGATGACATTGCCTGCCACACCGACGTGAGTTTGGCTCGGGCTTCGGCTTCACCCATGACTGAGGCTGCATTAGCAAAAGCAATGTCAGCAAAACTCATCGAGTTTTTCTCAGCGATCTCGAGAAGCTCCACAGCTGAGTTGTAGCTGTAGGGAAGGTTCACAGATGTGGCTGCAGTGCTGTCATTCTCTCCCTCAATAAATCCACCGCCCACAGAAAAGTACGTGCGATCAAGTAAGAGGGAATCGGAGGAATCGAACCCTTCAAATTTCATTCCATTGGAGTGCTGAGGCAAACGAACCCGAGAGAGAAGTTCAAGGTCTGTCTCTGCCAATGAGATTGTCTTTCCGAGAACGCTCAAAGACCCGCCGTCGATACTGTCTTGCCACATGGTGAGGACCTCTGTGGGATTACAGGTATCGGCGGTTTGGCCAGCTAGACCTGCAACAAGTGCATTCGTTGTGCCATGACCGGCACCGGTTGCACCTAAGGAACCATAAAGCGTGATGTGAATGCGTGAAAGGTTTGGTAACAACCCTGCGTCTTCGAGTTCATGAGCAAAAGCTGAAGCAGCTCGCATCGGCCCAACTGTGTGGGAGCTCGATGGTCCGATTCCAACCGTGAATAGATCTAAGGGATTAAAGTACGTCATTGTTCTCTCTGAAATACATTCTCACACAAGTGAAGGGCCGACGACATGGCCGGCCCTTCACCTTATTAACGGTGTGAGGTATTACTGGTTTTCGACCGAATACCGTTCCTCTGGGGAGAGCACCAGTTGGTGACGACCCCATACTGCAAAGACCAGCATCACGATTGCATAGACAACGATGATGGCGATAATCGCAGGGAGGAATGCTGGGTTGACCAAGAAGCCAAGGAATGCGATGACTGCGATGACCAAAGCCACAACAGCACCTGGCATACCCCATGGGGACTTGTAAGGACGAACCAAGTTGGGGAACTTACGGCGCAGGATGATGAAGGACAACAGTTGCATAATGTATGCAAGCATTGCTCCCCATACGGCGATGTTCAGAATGACCACACCAGCTGGTGACGCAGCACCACCTGTTGCATCAATGACGACCAACGCAATGAACCCGATAATTCCACCGGTCAGCAAAGCAGCCCATGGAGTCTTGTTCTTACCTGTGAGAGAGAGTGCCTTGGGGTAGTAGCCGGCACGAGACAAGGAGTACATGTTACGGCCATAGGCGAACATGATTCCTTGCAGTGAGGCCAACAAACCGATCAAGGCAAAGATACCGAGAACGGCAGCCCAACCATCGCCAACCATGACTCGGAATCCATCCAAGAGTGGTTCGACAGATGCGCCTGTTGCTTCAGCACCCAAGAGAGCAGTGTTGAAGAACAGAACCAACAGACCGGTGAGGATCAGGGTCAAACGAGCCCAGATAGCTGCACGTGGAATGTCTTTGTTGGGGTTATGAGCTTCCTCAGCGGCCAATGGCAATGCCTCAATACCGAGGAAGAGCCACACACCAAATGGAATGGCGAAGAGGATACCCATCACACCGTGAGGGAGGAAGACGCTTTGTCCTGGGTCGGGCTCGATGTTCCACAGTGATGCGAAATCAAGCTTGCCGGAGAACAATGCCATGAGACCAAAGAGCACCAAGATACCCAGGGTGATGATGGACACCACAATGGCGAATCGGAAGGAGATGTTTGATCCTAGGGAGTTCAACGTGACGAATACGGCGTAGAGAATGACCCACCATACCCATGGATCTAAGCTCAGTCCCAAGAGTTCGCTGGTGACACTATTTGCGTAGGCCGCAGAGAAGTAAACCACAACAGCGGTTGTAGCAACATACTCAACTGTTTCTGCCAAACCAGTTGCGAATCCACCCCAAGGCCCCATTGCCTTACGCGAGAATGAATACGCTCCACCGGTGTGGGGCATTGCGGCTGACATTTCACCAATGGAGAACATCAGTCCGTAGTACATGACAACAAGGATTGCGAAGGCAACCAAAAGGCCACCAAATCCTCCGGCGGCGATGCCGAAGTTCCATCCTGAGAAGTCACCTGAGATAACAGCGGCTACGGCAAGACCCCATAGTCCCCAAACACCCGCAGTACGTTTCAGCTCGCGCTTCTCGTAGTAGCTGGAATCTTTGTCGACATAAGAGACACCGGAGACTTTTATTTTGTCGCTTGACATAAAGTACTTCCTTTTCTGTCGCGACCACAGAAGTCTGAAGCCACGACATTGTTTGGCTTATTAACCTGAGAGTAGACCCCTAAAAGTTAGAAAAGCAACCATAAATAACTAGATTTTTGAAAAAAAATTGTGTATAAGAAAAAACCAATCCAAAACAACTCAGCTTTTTATTGACTAGTCAAGAGAGGATGGTCGGCACTAGTATTTTCTAAAGGTTGAAAAACCAACCTCAAAGAAGAGGGTAAGGGAATGACACGCAATAAAGGTTTACTCACCGAAAAAGAACTCACCTCGCTAGTTACCTCTGGTGAGATTGACACCGTCATCGTCGGATTCACCGATGTCCAAGGTCGCCTTGTCGGCAAGAGAGTCTCCGCCAGGCTCTTCGTTGAAGACATCATGCACCACGGAGCGGAGTGTTGTAACTATCTACTGACAGTGGATGTCGAGAACAACACCGTTCCCGGATATGACTTCTCCTCCTGGGACCGGGGCTATAACGACATGGCCATGATCCCCGACCTCAGCACTCTTCGACTCGTACCTTGGCTTCCAGGCACTGCGATGGTTATTGCAGATCTCCAAACTGTTGACCACCAGCCCGTTGCGCAATCCCCTCGTTCAGTATTGCGTTCACAAATTGATCGCTTAGAGAAAATGGGACTCGTACCTTTCGTGGGAACAGAGTTGGAATTCATCCTCTTTGATGACACCTACCGTGAGGCATGGGCTAAGGGATATGACAACCTCAAACCCTCCACCGACTACAACGTGGACTATGACCTCTTGGCATCAACACGTGACGAGCCTCTGCTTCGCGATATTCGAAACAATATGGATGCTGCTGGAATGTATTGCGAAGGCATCAAAGGCGAGTGCAACTTAGGTCAGCAAGAAATTGCTTTCCGTTACGACACTGCCTTGACGACCTGTGACAACCACTCCATTTACAAAAGTGGTGCCAAGATGATTGCCGATAAGCATGGCAAGTCCTTGACCTTCATGGCAAAGTTCAATGAACGCGAAGGCAACTCGTGCCACATTCACATCTCCTTGCGAGGCAAAGACGGTTCAGCTGTCTTTGCTGATGAAAAGAAAGAATTCGGAATGTCCGATACTTTCCGGCACTTCCTTGCAGGTCAAATTCAGTTGATGCGGGAATTTACCCTACTCTTTGCCCCCAACATCAACTCCTACAAGCGCTACGTCGAAGGAAGTTTCGCTCCGACGGCTGTGGCCTGGGGATTAGATAACCGCACCCTCAGCCTTCGCATCGTAGGCAAAGGCCATGGCATGCGTGTTGAGCACCGCGTGGCAGGTGGCGATGTAAATCAATACCTCGCAGTATCAGCATTGATTGCGGCTGGTATCTACGGCATCGAGAACAAACTCGAGCTGGAAGAGATGACCCGAGGTAACGCTTATGAAGCAGATAAGCCTCACGTACCCACCACGCTGAAAGAAGCTGCAGATCTGTTTGAGAAATCTGCGATTGCCCGTGAAGTCTTCGGTGACGAGGTTGTCGATCACTACGTTCACGGTGCACGGATGGAGATAGCAGCCTTTGATCGGGCAATTACTGACTGGGAGCGTGTTCGTGGCTTCGAACGCCTCTAAACCAGTAATTGGTCTGTCGACTTATCGCCAACGCGCCCAAACGGGTGTCTGGGATGTTGAGGCTGCCTTTTTACCTGCTGAGTATTTTGATGCCGTCAACCGAGCTGGCGGCATTGCCGTATTAATTCCACCACAGCCCATGGATGCTGCTTCGGCGAGCGCTGTTCTGGCTGGTTTAGACGGGTTGATCATCTGTGGCGGGCGGGATGTTAATCCTGAACTGTATGGCGCCCAGCCCCATGACCAAACAGATACCCCCGATACTGCACG
>JBIIGO010000079.1:0-4969 GCA_044236405.1 Aurantimicrobium sp. | reverse complement strand
CCATTGTGCAGGAAAGCTCCCCCGAGAAACAGGTTCAGTGTTTCCTTCTGGCGCACTACAGCCAACCAGGAGAAGAGAAGTCACGAGTGCAAGGATCCCCCCACGACGTGCAGTCAATGTCATGCCGAAACAATCTCCCGACGTGAGGCACGAATAAGCATTGCTTCCATAGCAAGTAAGGGGGCAACATTGGCATCGATACGTTCGCGGGCAGTAGCTATTGCTTCCATCGTTGCTACGGTGTCTTCGGCAGATCTGGCGTGTGCTATTTCGTTGAGTCTGTCGAGAACTTCGACGTTGATCACATCGGCCTCTGCCCCTAATTGGATTCTCAGAACATCCCGATAAACCGAAAGCAGATCAACCAAAATGCGATCTAGTCCATCACGAAGACTGCGTGTTGCCCGCCGTTTCTGCTGTTCTTCTAGGCCTTTGACTTGAGAACGTAAGTTAGCAGGAACATTCTCGCCTTCTGCAATACCCAATGATCTGCGTAAATGCTCTAGCTCCCGCTGATCTCTCTCCTGCGTAACAGCCTGGGCATCGTCGGTGGCGATTTCGAGCATGCGTGCTGCTGCCATTACTGCATCTCGAACACCCCGCATGCCCAGTACCAAGTCGACGGTTTCTTCACGCCGCAGAACAGCCTCTGGGTTTGTTGCGAGACGGTGTGCCATCCCAATATGTGATTGGGCGTGACGGGCCGCGCGTTCAGCAACCTCTGGAGAAACATTGTCCCTGGCGACGATTAATTCTGCGACAGAATCAATGCTGGGGACCCGCAGGCGTACAGAGCGAACTCTGGAGCGAATAGTGGGAATGAGGTCTGCTTCACTGGGAGCACACAAAATCCATACGGTTCGCTCTGGAGGTTCTTCTAACGCCTTGAGCAAGACATTTGAGGTGCGCTCTGCCATCCGGTCAGCATCTTCGATGATGATCACACGGTACCTGGACACCGCTGGTGAATATTGGGACGACTGAACTAATTCACGAACTTCATCAATAGAAATAATCACGCGCTCTGTGCTCAGAGTTGACAGATCCGGGTGTGTTCTAGCTTCTACCTGGACACAGCTGGCACACTGCCCACACCCACCCTCAGAACACAGCAATGCTGCGGCAAAGGCAAAAGCGAGGTTTGATCGGCCAGATCCGGGAGGTCCGGTAATCAACCACGAATGGGTCATGGAAGATTCATGGGATGTTGATGCTGTGAGCTCGGCGCCAGCCGCAGCGCGAAACACATCAATGGCCTCGCGTTGCCCGACCAGCTCATCCCAGACACTCATAGAGCTAGGCTACCTGCTCGGTGTGACACTGTAGCTGAGAGCAGACTTAGAGTGCCGCTGCGCGTTCGTGAACCTGTGCAGCAATTACATCAGCTGGCAAGGTTGCATCCACAACAAGAAAACGTTCAGGCTCAGCACGAGCGAGCTCAAGAAAACCGTGACGCACACGGGCATGAAAGTCCTGCTTTTCGTTTTCTAGCCGGTCAAACGGCTTGTTATCGGCAGAAAGACGTTGCCTGGCGACGTTTTCATCAAGGTCTAACAACACCGTCAAATCAGGAAGGAGACCTTCTGTTGCCCACAACGACAGATCTCTGACTTCTATGGGGTCAAGGACGCGTCCTGCGCCTTGATAGGCAACGGAGGAGTCAAAGTAGCGATCTTGAATGACGACCTCACCACGCTCTAAAGCAGGACGAACTTTGTGGGCGATGTGATGGGCACGATCTGCGGCATACAACAACGCTTCAGCACGAGGAGCTATATCTCCGCGGTGGTGAAGGACAAGTTCGCGCACCTCAAGACCCACATCTGTTCCCCCAGGTTCCCGGGTGCGAAGTACTGTTCTGCCTTGTTGTTCAAACCACTGGGCAAGCAGTCCTGCTTGGGTAGATTTGCCTGACCCGTCGCCGCCTTCGAAGGTAATGAATAAACCGGTCATTCTGGGGCGGCCTTAGAAGAGATTCCAGACTTACCTAGGGTCGTGGCAGCTTTTTTTGCACCTGCTTTTTTCACAACAATCGTGTCACCGGTTTTTTTGGTTGTCTTCTTTTTTGCGGCAGGTTTTGCTTTAGCTTTGCGAACAACTGGACCTTTAGCTCTCTTGACAGCTAGTAATTCAACGGCACGATCAAAATCAATTTCTTCGGGAACTTCACCACGAGGAATCGTTGCATTGGTAATGCCATCGGTGACATACGGACCAAACCGTCCATCTTTGATTTTGATGGGCTTACCGCTTTCAGGGTCTGCCTCAAATTCTTTGATGGCGCTTGCAGCTTTGCGCGCACCATATTTAGGTTGGGCAAAAATCTCGAGCGCTCCAGCCAGATCAATGGAGAAAATCTGATCTTCGTTCTCAAGTGATCGGGTGTCTGTGCCCTTTTTGAGGTAGGCACCGTAACGACCATTTTGAGAGGTAATCATCTCACCGGACTCAGGGTCAGCACCAATCTCACGAGGAAGGTTCAACAGCTTAAGAGCTGTCTCGAGGTCGACCGTGGAGGGATCCATGGACTTGAACAGCGATGCGGTTCGTGGTTTGACCACGTCAGCTTTGGCGCTCTTCTTTTTCTTAGGTGCTTCAACGACTTCACCGGTGGCAGTATTTACCCCGTCCACAACCTCTGGTGTGGGTTCTAATTCAGTGACGTACGGACCAAAACGTCCATCTTTCGCAACAACTTCTTTGCCGGTATCAGGATTAATACCCAGGACACGGTCAGTCACGATAGGTGCGTCAATGAGTTCTTGAACTTTTTCTGGGGTTAGTTCATCAGGTGCCATATCTAGCGGGATATTGACGATGCGTGGCTTTTCATCTTCAGACGCCTCAGGATTAGCAACCTCAATATAAGGACCGTACTTCCCCACACGAACGGAAGCACCGGTGTCTGCAATCGGGAAGGTGTTGAGTTCCCGGGCATCGATTTCACCAATATTGTCGAGAATTTCCCGCAATCCGTGGTGACCAGGCTCACCGAAGTAGAACTTATTCAACCAGCGAGATCCCGTGTCTTCACCGGCCGCAATCTTGTCGAGATCTTCTTCCATCTCAGCGGTGAAGGCATAATCCACCAGGTCGGTGTAGTGCTCTTGCATGAGTCGAACAATCGAGAACGCAATCCAGCTAGGGATGAATGCAGAGCCCTTAGGGGTGACATATCCCCGATCGACAATCAATCCCAAGATTGATGCATAGGTGGATGGGCGGCCAATACCTAGTTCTTCAAGTTTTTTCACCAACGTTGCTTCTGTATAGCGAGGAGGTGGGGTGGTGTCGTGGCCTTTTGCTTCAACCTCAGCCATCACCATGGTTTGACCTTCGGTCATAACCGGAAGCTTTGCCTGGGCTTGATCATCTTGGGCATTGCGGTCTTCATCGGTGCTTTCCTCATACGCGTTGAGGAATCCACGGAATGTAATAACCGTTCCACTTGCCGTGAACTCTGCGAGCTGGCCACTAGACGGGGTTGCAGCAATGGTCACTGTCGCAGTTTGCCCCTTGGCATCAGCCATTTGTGAGGCGACGGTGCGCTTCCAGATGAGGTCATAGAGCTTCCACTCATTACCGCGAAGAACCGAAGAGAGTTCAGCAGGGGTTTTGAATGTTTCTCCGGCAGGTCGAATAGCTTCGTGCGCTTCTTGAGCGTTTTTATTCTTGCCTGAATATACGCGTGGAGATTCTGAAATCTGATCTGCACCATAAAGCTGTGTTGCCTGATTGCGGGCAGCCGTGATGGCTTGAGAGGACAGCGCTGGAGAATCAGTACGCATGTAGGTGATGTACCCGTTCTCATACAAGCCTTGCGCCAAGCTCATAGTTTGTTTGGAGGAAAACTTTAGTTTGCGGGCTGCTTCTT
Source organism: Aurantimicrobium sp. (assembly GCA_044236405.1). Classification (GTDB taxonomy): domain Bacteria; phylum Actinomycetota; class Actinomycetes; order Actinomycetales; family Microbacteriaceae; genus Aurantimicrobium. Next base: position 1,095 of record JBIIGO010000079.1, on the reverse strand, counting down.
GCTGCAGTGTCGAGGTCGTAAAGGGAGCTGCAGGCCTCTTGGTATGGGGCTTGGTCTCCATCTTTGACACGGTGACACTCGTAGCGGAATCCTTCAGCTGGGCAGCGAGCGTTTGTGCTGCATCTTCACTGAGCAACATCGCGTTACTGGTGAGCTGACCTTCGTCATTGAAGTCTTTACCGATGGCTATTGCTTTTCCATCTAAACGAACAAGCTTTGCCTCAAACTGATTGGCCTGGGAAGAATCTGTGCCGACGGTGGCAAGAAGATCCCAATAGTTTGCCGAACGAAATGCCATACGCTCACGTTCACGGTCTACAACCAAACGCAATGCCACAGTTTGCACACGGCCAGCAGATGTTCCAGGCCCCACACGTCGACGCATCACATCGGACATTTCCCAGCCGTATAAGCGGTCAAGAATACGTCTGGTTTCTTGGGCATCTACCAGCGCTGTGTCGAGTTCACGAGTATTTTCTTGTGCCAGCTGAATGGCCTCTTTGGTGATTTCGTGAAAGACCATACGGTGCACGGGAACTTTGGGCTTGAGGACTTCAAGAAGGTGCCACGAGATAGCTTCTCCTTCGCGGTCCTCATCAGTAGCCAAATACAGTTCATCGGCATCTTTGAGGGCTTTTTTGAGCTCAGATACTGTTTTCTTGCTGTTTTCACTGACAACGTAGTAAGGCTGGAAACCATCGTCAACGTTCACCGCAAACCTTCCGAACGGACCTTTTTTCATGTCCACAGGAAGTTCACTGGGCTTGGGTAAATCTCGGATGTGACCGACAGATGCGAGCACCTCATAGTCGTCACCCAGATATTTACCAATAGTTTTGGCCTTAGCTGGTGACTCGACGATGACGAGTTTTTTCGTGCTTGGCAATATTCCTCCGAAATGTGAAAGCCTCAAGAGGTCAAGATACACGGGAATTTGGATTCGTCAATCTTCTGACAGATATCGAGGTCCAGCTTTCGCCCGTGTCTGGACGTCAATACCGAGAATAGTCATTTTCATGACAACTCGAGTCACTAATCCTTCAACATCGCACCTGTCAACGCAATTCATGCAGTGGGAGCATGGTCATCAGCAAG
>JBIIGO010000078.1:0-5015 GCA_044236405.1 Aurantimicrobium sp. | reverse complement strand
TCGAAGTCTTCTTCATCCATAGTGAGTCAATCTTATGCCTGCTGAACGGTATCCTTTACCCAGGTTTTTCTATGATGGTCCGAAGTGCCACGAGAACTGATGGCGTCCATGTGTATAGCCGCGCCATACCCTTTATTGGACTCCCAGTTGTAGTGGGGATGGAGCAGGTGAAGCTCGGACATCAATCTATCCCTGGTCACTTTCGCCACGACAGAGGCGGCAGAAACGACAGCACAGTCTTGGTCTGCTTTTACTCGTGTGATTACAGTGAGGGGCTGTGCCAGAACAGGATTAAGCCAATCGTGGGATCCATCCAACAAAATTGTTGCCTGAGCGATGGGGATTCCCGCCTCATGCAGCTGCGTCAACGAACGTTTTGCGGCAAGTCCGAGTGCGTGGGTAATTCCAAACTCATCGATTTCTTCGGCAGAAGATTCTCCTACGCTGGTCGTGGCCCACTCGAGAATCAACGGATAGATCAGTTCCCGTTTCTTCTCAGAAATAAGTTTGGAATCTCTCAGCCCAGGAGGAAAACTCGAATACTCCGCTGTCACAACACATGCGCCGACCATAACTGGGCCTGCCAAAGCACCCCGCCCAACTTCATCTAAACCGATAATCACGGTGGCACCAGCTCGAAAGAGTTCCGCCTCGACCTCAAGTGTGGGTTCTACCGGCATAAGTTAGGGCACTTTACTCTCAGGCACGTTGATAAAGACTTCAGGATAGTTTGATAACCACGACCAGTGACTTATTGGCCAACTCAATACAAAGGCTCTCCCGACAACATCACTTATGGCCACGAAACCTTTACCGGGCTGATCGGTGTTGTACCGGGAATCTCTGGAGTTGTATCGGTTATCACCTAAAACAAACAGCGAATCTTCGGGAACCGTCACTGAAAAGTCTATGGCGGAGGCCCGTGTTTCACCCGGAGGAAGTTTCACATATGGCTCGATAATCGGAACATCATTGACAATAATGTGCCCCTCAGGAGAGCAACATTCAACAGTGTCCCCAGGAAGCCCAATAACTCTTTTAATGAGGTGGTCTTCGCTATCTGGGGAAGCAAGTCCAAAGAGGGAGAGGACCCAGTCGGCTCCTGCTTGGATGGGGTTTGAGGAAAGCTCTGGTGTAGCCAATAGCCATCCGCCAGGATCTTTGAACACGACAACATCGCCGTGTTCTACAGAAACAAGATCTGGCACCAATTGATTGACAATCACACGGTCATCTATTTGTAGTGTGTCTTCCATAGAAGACGAAGGAATGAAAAAAGATCTAATCAAAAAGGTTTTGACCAAGAAGGACACCAATAAAGCAACAGCAAAGATGATGACAAGATCCCTGAGAAAAATCAGTGCAGAACGCAGAAACGTCTTATTCTCTTGTGTAGTTTCTGTCATTGAGTGCCTTCTGTGCTCCTGCGTCGTCTCAAGTCTAAATCCCTGCCGGAACATTCAGCTTGTGAGCATGCTGAACATGACCAAAAAGAAAACCCCCGCAGTGAAGCGGGGGTTTTCAATGTCAAAAATTACGCGTCGCGCTTTTCTTTGATCTTGGCTTTCTTGCCGGTCAAAGAACGCAAGTAATACAACTTGGCCCGACGGACGTCACCACGAGTGACGACCTCAATGTGGTCGATCACGGGAGAGTGAACAGGGAATTTACGCTCAACTCCCACCTGGAATGAAACCTTGCGAACGGTAAATGTTTCGCGGATTCCTTCACCGGATCGTCCGATAACGACACCCTGGAAAACCTGGATACGAGAACGGTTACCTTCGATGATGTTTACGTGAACTTTGACATTGTCGCCTGCACGGAAGTCAGGAATGTCAGTGCGAAGTGATGGTGCGTCTACGACGTCGAGAATGTGCATGATGTATCTCAATCTGTACAAGCCACAGGTCTCATACGTGAATGATGAAAAAGATGTGCTGTAGTGAAAGTCTCAGTGCCCCCTGTGGCAGGGTAAGACAAACGGCACAGTTTCCTATTCTGCCAGAGATTTACTCAGGAAGTAAATCCGGCCGAATTCTTTGAGTGCGCTCCATCTGCTGTTCAGCGCGCCATTTTTCGATAGCTGCATGATTTCCAGATAGCAATACGTCAGGCACCTCAAGTCCACGCCACTCTGAAGGTTTCGTATAACTCGGATATTCCAATAATCCCGACTCGTGGCTTTCTTCGACAAGAGAATCAGGATTACCCACCATGCCTGGAATAAGACGGCTAATTGCTTCGATCATGGCCAATGCTGCAATTTCACCGCCATTGAGGACATAGTCACCTAACGACAGCGTCCGGACCTCCATGCGAGTCGCGTAATGGTCACTCACCCGTTGATCAATACCTTCGTAGCGCCCACAGGCAAAAATCAAATGTTTTTTCTCAGAAAGTTCTCGGGCAATGGGTTGTGAGAAGAGGTTCCCCGCGGGAGAGGGAACAATCAGCACGGGCGCATCTTCTGGGTCAGATTCTGCGAGTATCTGATCGATGGTTGCCCCCCAGGGCTCAGCCATCATCACCATGCCTGCACCACCTCCGTAAGGGGTGTCATCAACAGTGTGGTGTTTATCAGTGGTGACGTCGCGAAGGTCGTGCACGCTGCTGGTAATAAGTCCAGACTGACGCGCTTTACCTAAGAGGGAAACATCAAGAGTGTCAAAAAACTCAGGAAAGATTGTGACGATGTCAATGCGCATTTACGCCTCGTTCGCCGAAGGCTCGGAAACACCGTCTTCATCATCGGGTAATTCTTCAAAAAGTCCACCAGGTGGCGTCATTGTGATCGTACCAGCGTCAATATTGACCTCAGGAACAATCTCTTTGACAAAGGGAACCATGACTTCAGATGTCTCAGTTTTAACCACAAGCAAGTCTTGACCGGGAAAATGGTCAACACGAGAAATGGTTCCAATTGGAATTCCATCTCGCATCACAGCTAAGCCAGTGAGCTGGTGGTCAAACCAGGCTTCAGGTTCTTCAGGGATATCCCCGTCGAGATGGTCTACCCACAAAATAGCTTTAATGAGTGTCTCTGCCTCTGTGCGATCTGAAACACCCTCAAAGAATGCGACGGGGTGAGAGTTATACCAACGGAGTTCGGTGAGGGTAATGGTTTTGTCAAACCAGGGAGAGCTTTCAGGAACTTGTAACGTAAAAACTGCGCCGGGCACAAACCGCTGTTCCGGAGAATCTGTATAGAGCTCAACTTTGATAGCGCCCTTGAGACCATGAGCTTTTGTAAGCCTGCCAACTCGAAGGTGGGTTTTTTTGGCTGGAGTGCTCACGTTAGGCATCGGTGTCGACAACGTCGACACGAACATTACGTCCATCAGCTAGAGCGTTGACGACCGTGCGAATGGCCTTTGCGGTCCGTCCTGAGCGACCAATAACGCGGCCGAGGTCCTCTGGGTTCACATGAACCTCAAGGACCTCCCCGCGTGAATGTGTGCGCACAGCAACCTGGACATCCTCAGGGTGATCAACGATTCCCTTGACCAGATGAGCAACTGCTGCAGCAAGCATTGGTATTAGGCCTTGTCCTCACCGGCTGCTTCTTCAGCAGCTTCGACGATTTCTTCAGCTTCAGCCACTACTTCAGCTGCTGCTTCTTCAACAACAGCCTCAGCGATTGCTTCTTCAGTGATTTCTTCAGCTACAGCTTCAACAACAGCTTCTTCGATGGCCTCTTCAACTGCTGCTTCGGCAACAATCTCTTCGGCGGCTTCGACAACTGCTTCAGCAGCAGCTTCTTCGGTAACAGCCTCGACGATTGCTTCTTCAACAACGTCTGCAGCTTCTTCCTTCTTGGCAGGCTTTTCCACCTTTGGCAAGAGGACAGGCTTCTTCTTGGCGTCTACCTCAAATTTAGGCTTAGGCTCTGCAACCTGAATGGTGCTCTTGGCACCCTTCTCACCTTTGAAGATTCCCCAGTCACCTGAGAGCTTCAGCAATGCTTCAACCTGCTCGGTTGGCTGTGCACCAACGCTGAGCCAGTACTGAGCACGTTCAGACTTGATCTCGATGAAAGAAGGGTTTTCGGTGGGGTGGTACTTACCGATTTCTTCGATGACACGACCATCACGCTTAGTGCGTGAGTCTGCGACAACGATGCGGTAATAAGGCGCACGGATTTTTCCGAGGCGCTTCAAACGAATTTTGACAGCCACAATTCTCCTGTGAGTAATAAGTAGTGGATGAACTGACGGCCGTGAGCGTGGGGGCACACTCGGCACAAGCTCTAGGGTTTCGATTTTCAATTGATAGAGGGTCGATTGAAAAACGAACTCGAGTTGTTATTCTGCCAGATTTAGGGCACTTTATGCTAATCGGCAATGGCATAATTACCGCAAGAGCAAGCTTTTTTATCTGCGAGATGTGTGGCGGTGTGATGAATCATTATCAAGTGGTCTCTGGCTGGGGGCCGAATGCCCTCGCCACGGTGGCACACTCTGCAGATGTGATTATTTGGGTCAATGCACTCAATTTGCCTGCGCATGAGCCTCAACTTGCCGATTTTCCACCCTCGGCTTCGGTCATTGAGTGTGATCTTCAGGCAAGCTTTGCGGCGGCCCAATGGGCTTATGAGAAGCAATTGCAGGTTGGAAGCAGACTCCTCATTGCGGTGCTGTGCGCAGATAGCGCTGGAGTATCTGTCCCGGATTTTCTGGGTGCAGGCGCCGTTATCGAACGCCTAGCCCAGCTGGGCCTTGATGCCCTGAGCCCTGAAGCGGCAGTGCTCAACGCCAGCTACCTCAAACTTTCACCTGCCATGAACCAACTCATCTCTGCCAGTCTTGCGGTTCGTGGATCAGGGAATTCAGAAGATAACTGGGCAATTAATGAGCATGCCGACAGCTCATCTATCACCGTGTTGAGAGATTAGTCCTCTGGAGTGAAGGAGAGGGCAACGGAGTTCATGCAATACCGATCTCCGGTTGGTGTTCCGAACCCATCAGGAAAAACATGCCCCAGGTGTGATCCACAAGCAGCACACAATACTTCAG
>JBIIGO010000012.1:0-18154 GCA_044236405.1 Aurantimicrobium sp. | reverse complement strand
ACCGTGTTGAGAAATTAGTCCTCTGGAGTGAAGGAGAGGGCAACGGAGTTCATGCAATACCGATCTCCGGTTGGTGTTCCGAACCCATCAGGAAAAACATGCCCCAGGTGTGATCCACAAGCAGCACACAATACTTCAGTGCGAACCATGCCCAGGGAGACGTCATCACGCAAAATGACTGCGTCGGGATTAATGGACTCATAAAAGGACGGCCACCCGCAGCCAGAATCAAACTTTGTCCCCGCTTTGAAGAGTTCATTTCCACAGGCCCTGCAGGAATACAGTCCATCGCGCTTTTCATCAAGAAGCTCGCCTGTCCATGGTCGTTCAGTTGCTGCATGACGAAGGACAGCATATTCTTCAGCACTGAGTTCCCTCTTCCACTGGTCATCAGATTTTTCGACAGGAAAAGTCATCGCTATCCCTTACCTAACATTTTTTGTAATGCTTCGAGCTCTTCTGGACTTGGTCCGCTTTCCTGTTGAGAACCGAGGCCAAATCCACTTCCAGTTACCTGCTTCAGGGTCTCTCCCGCAGCAAGGGCAGCATTTTCCGCAGCACGCTTAGCTGGGTTGCCAGATTTGGAACCCTTCTTCTTAGCTACCTGCTTCTTGCCGCCGTGACGCATTCCGGGAACTGGCCCCATGCCAGGAATTTGTGGCACTCCACCTTTAGCAACCGTTTTCATCATTTTGGCTGCTTGTTCAAAACGATTGACCAGTCCGTTGACATCGGTCACGGTCATTCCGGAACCTTTAGCAATGCGTAAGCGACGAGATCCATTGAGCAATTTAGTGTTTTTACGCTCTGCCGGGGTCATCGATTGAATAATGGCCTCAGTGTGGACAAGCTCTCTATCATCAAAGTTTTCGAGCTGTTCTTTCATGGCTCCAGCGCCAGGGAGCATGCCCAGCATCTTCTTCATGGAACCCATGTTTTTCAGCTGTTGCATCTGCTTGAGGAAGTCATCAAGCGTGAAGGTGTCCGTTGCGAACTTCTCTTGAAGTTTTTCAGCTTCTTCTTCGTCAAAGGCTTCTTGAGCTTGCTCAATGAGTGTGAGAATGTCACCCAAATCAAGGATTCGACTCGCCATCCGGTCGGGATAGAACGGCTCAAAGTCATCCAGACTTTCCCCTGTCGAAGCAAACATGATGGGGCGTCCTGTTTCAGACACAACCGATAGCGCCGCACCACCACGGGCATCACCATCAAGTTTGGTCAGGACAACACCGGTGAAATCAACACCCTCTTGGAATGCTTGTGCTGTGGCAACAGCATCTTGACCAATCATGGCGTCGATAACGAAAAGAACTTCATCAGGGTTCGTTGCTTTTCTGATGTCAGCTGCCTGCTTCATCAGCTCAGCGTCCACACCTAAGCGACCAGCGGTGTCAATAATGACGACGTCGTATTGTTTGTCGTTTGCGAATTTGATCGAGTCTTTTGCAACCTTGACGGGGTCGCCCACCCCGTTACCAGGCTCCGGTGAATAGACAGCCACACCCGCATTGCCAGCCACAACCTCAAGCTGTTGAACGGCATTAGGGCGCTGAAGGTCACACGCGACCAATAAAGGGGTGTGCTTGTCTTTGGCCAGATACTTTGCCAGTTTTCCCGCAAGTGTGGTCTTACCAGCACCCTGCAAACCGGCCAACATAATGATTGTGGGTGGTTTCTTAGCAAATTCAAGGCGGCGTTGTGCTCCACCGAGAATTCCAACGAGCTCTTCGTTGACAATCTGAACAACTTGCTGAGCAGGGTTCAGAGCTTTATTGACTTCATCACTGAGAGCACGTTCTCTGACATCTGTAGTGAATTTCTTCACAACGGTAAGAGAGACGTCGGCATCTAACAGTGCACGACGGATTTCTCGTATTGTTCCATCAACATCTGCAGCGCTGAGTTTGCCTTTACCGCGCAGGTTTTTAAGAGACTCTGTGAGCCGTGAAGAAAGTGTTCCAAAGGTTGCCATAACCCTTATAGCCTAACTAACGAGCTGGGCAGCAAAGGCATATGGCGTGAAGCCAATCAAATCGTTGATGCCCTCGCCATTGCCGACAAGTTTGACAGGAATGCCGGTCTTCTCCTGAACGGCGAGCACAAAACCACCCTTTGCCGAGCCATCAAGTTTGGTCAACACAAGTCCTGTGACACCGGCATGCTCCAAGAACGCTTCGGCTTGAGACAACCCATTTTGTCCGGTTGTTGCATCTAGCACTAACAGCACTTCAGAAATAGGAGCTTGTTTTTCAATAACTCTGCGAATTTTGGAGAGTTCATCCATCAATCCGCTTTTTGTTTGAAGTCGCCCTGCCGTGTCGATGATGACAATTTCAGTACCGTCGTTGATGGCCTTTTCGATAGTTTGGTAAGCAACCGCAGAAGGGTCCTGTCCTTCGATCTGAGGCTTCACCACTTCAACACCTGCGCGATCGGCCCAGGTGGCAAGCTGGTCCACAGCGGCCGCACGGAACGTGTCCGCAGCTCCCACCACAACTGATTTTCCGGCGTTTGAGATGTATTTGGCAACTTTCCCAATCGTGGTGGTCTTACCCACTCCGTTTACACCCACAACCAAAATCACGGCGGGCCGTTCAGAGAGTTTCAACGTCGTATCAAACTTGTTCAGCCGATCTTCGATGGCTTCTCTGAGCAACCGCACGAAATCATCTGAGTCCTTGGTGCCATACTTGGCAACATTTGCTCGCATGACCTCAATTAGCTCATCGGTGATCTCTGGTCCAAAGTCTGCGGTGAGTAGGGTCTCTTCAAGCTCTTCCCAGGTCTGCTCTGTGATGGTCAACTTGGCGGAGGGAGTTTTTTCTTTTGCCGGGGCAACTGCGGGAGCTGTTTTCTGTGGAACCTCTAAGTCCTCGGGTGTTTCCTCTTCGACGGGCTCAGGAATTGCTTCAGGTACATGCGCGGGTATGACTTCAACAGTGGGTTGAGCAGGGGCAGCTGGTTTTTCTTCGCTCTGTTCAACAGGCTCCTCTTCAACAGGCGGCGGTGTTACAGGCTTTTTCTTGCGAGGCAGCAGTGATTTCTTTGGCTGTGGTTGCGCTGAAGTCTCCTCGACGGCAATAACAGTTGCTGCTGGTTCTTCGGCTATCTCGACAACAGGGGCAACCTGTTCTGTTTGGACAACCTCAACCGGTGTCTCGATGACTTCGTCAACAACCTCGTCAGACTGAGCTTCTTGAGAACGCCCAAACAGGCCTTTGAGCTTGGCGCCTAATGACCAGCGAGATTTTTCAGCCATAATGACAGCGTATTAGGCGCTCTGGAGATAATCGGCCACATTATGGGGAACATACGGACGCACATCTCCCCCAAGCGCCGCAACCTGTCTGACCAAGGAACTAGACACATAAGAATGACCCGGTTCTGGCATCAAAAAGACCGTTTCGATTCCAGCTAAATTGCGATTGACCATAGCCATCGGCGTCTCATATGTGATATCCAGTTGAGTGCGAATGCCTTTGACTAAGACAGTTGCCCCCACATCTGAGCAGTAATCAACTAAGAGACCCATGCTCCACGACGCCACAACAACATTTTCGGTCAACGCAGCTTCTTCGAGCGCCTCTTCAATCAGACTGACACGTTGGGCAATAGGGAGCAGCGCGGTTTTGCCAGGGTTGTGAACCACCACAACATGAACTTCATCAAAAAGCTTTGTCGCACGCGCAATCACGTCTAGGTGACCTAACGTAATGGGGTCATAAGAACCAGGGACAACGGCGATCCTGCGCATAAATACAACACTACGCACTGTGGGGCAGAGTAGGCAGTAGGCGCCTTAGTTTTTTGTTAAAAATTCTCGCTCTGACTCATCAAGACGACGGGCTAAGGCAATGGCAAGATCAGGATGATTTGCCAGTACTGGATCACTCAAACATATTTCTTGGGCATATTCCCGAGCTCGAACGATAACCTCAGCGTCGGTGAGAACACGAAGAAGCCTCAGAGACGAGCGACCCCCTGATTGCCGGGTGCCCAGGACGTTACCTTCACTGCGAATCTCTAGATCAATATGAGCTAATTCAAAACCGTCGAGCGTGCTGGCAACTGCATTGACCCGGTCATAAGCCGGTGTACCAGGTGCTGCTGCGGTCACAAAAAGGGCAAGACCAGGGATTCCTCCACGCCCCACACGACCTCGAAGTTGATGGAGCTGCGAAATACCAAACCGGTCAGCATCCATCACCACCATGGTGGAGGCGTTTGGGACATCAACACCGACTTCAATCACGGTTGTGGACACCAACACATCAATCTCACCGCGAGCAAAAGCTTGCATGATTCGATCTTTCTCGTCACTACTCATTCGGCCGTGTAATGCAGCGATACGGCGCTGTGACAACGCGGGGTGAGTTTCCAAAAGATTCATAACCGACTCAACAGACGCTTTTTCGCGTGTGTCGTCTCCGAGGTCTTCACCATCATCTTCAGACGTGCCAGTGGCATCAATGGCCGGACACACAACAAAAGCTTGACGCCCCAGCTCAATCTCTTCATTGACCCTCTCCCATACCCGGGAAATCCAGTGAGGGTGATCGGCTAAGGTCACCGCATGGGAAGTGATTCCTGCACGTCCTTCCGGCAGCGCGGCAATGACCGAGACGTCTAAGTCTCCAAAGACCGTCATTGCTACGGTCCGCGGAATGGGTGTGGCTGTGAGCACGAGCACATGTGGCGATGTGAGGGCTTTGAGCTTAAGTGCTTGTCGCTGTTCAACACCGAAGCGGTGTTGCTCATCGACGACAACCAAGGCTAGGTCAAAAAATTCAACATTGTCACTGAGCAGTGCATGCGTTCCAATCACAATGCGGGCTTGACCTGAAACAACTCTGAGCAGTGCCTGTCTTTTTTGAGCTGCAGGTAGTTGACCCGTCACCAGAGTAGGCATCAGGGAAGCGGAAAGATCCGGACCCAACATGGAGACTATTGAGCGGAGATGTTGGGCTGCGAGAACCTCAGTTGGAGCCAACAAAACTGCTTGACCGCCTGAATCTGCCACCTGCAACATCGCTCGAAGCGCCACCAGAGTTTTTCCCGAACCTACTTCTCCTTGAACAAGTCGATTCATCGGATGTGTTTGCTCAATATCTGAAGAAATCTCTTCTCCCACGTGTTGCTGATCTGTTGTGAGAGTAAAAGGCAAACGCGCATCAAGCTGTTCAAGGTAGCCGTTAGGTTCGGCAGGCCGAGCCGTCGCAGTGAGCTGTTCGGCGAGAAGGTATTGCTGGACCAGCGTTGCCTGGAGTACAAAAGCCTCGTGAAAACGTAATGTTTCTTGAGCACTCTTCCAATCACTATCTACTTCTGGGTGGTGAATCTTTACCAGCGCATCAGTGAATGTCAAAACCTTTTCTTCTTTTCGAATCCGCTCAGGCACAGGGTCGCCAGCACCTCCATGTGAGAGGAGGAAACGCACTGCTTCTGACATCAGTTTGGCAATTTGCCAGCTGGCCAGAGTGCTGGTGGCTCCATAAATAGGAATCGGCTGCAGCGCCCACTTCTTCGCATTGTTCACCTCATCGATGGCCTCAGTATCGGCATCAAAGAGTTCATAATCAGGGTGTGCTAGTTGAAGAGACCCCTTGTAAGCGCTGACTTTGCCGGCAAAAATTCCTTGCATACCTGGCTTGAGCTGCTGGGCTCTCCACGCTTGATTGAAGAACGTCAGCGTAACGATGCCACCACTTCGCCCGTCGGTAATGCGCACCTCGAGCAATGACCCTTTTCGAGCTCGCATGGGACGTTCACGAACATCTAAAATTTCTGCCACCAACGTCACGTTTTCATCCAAAGGGATATCTGAAATTGCTGTCAGCTCTCCTCGACGTGCATATCGACGGGGATAGTGGCTAAGAAAATCACCCAAGCTGATAAAGCCAAATGCTTTTTTCAGCGCAGAGGCATGTTTGGCACCCAGCACTGTCTCCAGAGGAGTTTCTAACACGTCAGGATCAGAAAGTGCGGCCATAGCTATTCAGTGTAGAAGTTAGTGAGTCTTTCATTTCAGGCTCAGCCAATGAATTGTTGTCTCCCCATACACCTTGTCTTTGTCGGGAGAGAGTGCTGCGGGCAGCTCACACAACCCACTCCGTGTACTGCGCTCGAGAACGATAGTCGCATTCGAGTTGAGCACTCGAGGTAATAACTCAAGCAGCACCTTCACTGAGGAGTTATCAAGTTCATAAGGGGGGTCAATAAAGACAAGGTCCCAGGTTGATGTAGTCGAGGTAAGAAAGGATTCTGCAGTGAGTGTGGAGATAGAGACCATCGACTGGTCACATCCACCAGCGGCCACCACAATTTCTGCATTGTGCCGCGCAATCGCAGCAGCACCTTGATTGTGTTCTACGCAGACCACAGAACGTGCACCCCTACTGAGCGCTTCGAGCCCTAAAGCTCCTGTCCCAGCAAAAAGATCAAGGACATCGGCATCCTCGATCAGATTCCTAGAATCCAAAGCAGAAAAAACAGCTTCTCTCACCCGATCACTGGTTGGCCGGGTTCCATCTTTAGGAACCTTCAGTTCCCGCGAGCCGGCAAAACCCGCAATAATTCGAGTCACGATACAGCCCCATCCCAACCTGAATAGGGATTCCAACCACGCTCAGCAAGTGAGGCTTCTCCGAGATACACACCGTGGGGACCCTCTGAGACCTCTCCGAGGACCACAAACCCTTCAGGGAGATCATCCAGGGAACGAAAAGTCATCAGCAATCCGTGATCTTCTCCCCCGAAGAGGATGGCCTGTCGTGCGTCGGAGGCATCAACACCATATTCCAGGGCAAGATGAGCAGCGAGGTCATCAATGACCCTCTCGTCGAGATGACACGACACGTCACTTGCCTTGGCAACCCTCCCCAAATCCATTGCCAGCGAATCTGACACATCTAACCCTGCAGTTGCTCCAGCTCGGGCTGCAATGGGCCCCAGCTCAACCGGAGGCTGGGGCTGAAGTTGGGCATCAAGAAGCTCAGGTTTGGTGACGGTTTTTCCCGTAAACAACACGTGCAGCCCCAGAGCTGCGAAACCTAAGACTCCGGCATAGGCAATGACATCGCCCGGGCGGGCACCAGACCTCAGAATGGGCTCTCTTCCCTGAAGATCACCCGTCGCCGTTACGGAGACTGTGAGAACGGAAGACACCGAGAGGTCTCCACCGACAACCCCGCACCCAGGAGCCATATCGTTACAGCCAGCTTGAAGACCATCAGCAAACTCTTCCAGCCACGAAACTTTAGTGGTCGCCGGTGCTGCTAGCGAGACAACAAGGGCAGTAGGAACTGCGCCCATGGAGGCAACATCAGCAAGATTTGTCGCTGCTGCTTTGTAGCCAAGCTGCCACGGAGTTGACCACTCCAGACGAAAGTCCGGGCCCTGAATCATCATGTCGGCGGTGATCACAAAGCGCTTATCTGGAGCGCTGACCACCGCACAGTCATCTCCCGGCCCCACAACAGCAAAATCTGATGCAGGAAGGCGGGGAAAAATACGAGACAACACCTCAGACTCACTGATATCAGCAAGGGTTAGCTGCTCACCGTTTTCACTCACCTTCTCACGGTAGCCTGAAGATGATGAATATGATGATTTTCCCTCGCCGTGTAGTCACAGTCATCGTCTCTGTCACGGCAGTACTTGCCCTGTCAGGCTGTGCTCAAGCGGTTCCCATGAAACCTGCTGAAGATGCCAATAACCCAGAATGTGCCAATGTCATCGTTCGTCTTCCGGATACCGTTGCTGAATTAGACCGCAGAGAAACGAATGCCCAATCAACGGGCGCCTGGGGTAATCCTGCTGCAGTTCTCTTAACCTGCGGTGTTGAGGTTCCAGGTCCCTCAACCCTGCCCTGTGTGTCCATCAACGACATTGACTGGTTAGAAGATGGCAGTGAAGCTCCGATGTATCGCTTCACCACTTATGGGCGAACACCTGCTGTACAGGTCTTTATTGATTCTGAAGCGGTCAGTGCTACAACTGTCTTGGTAGACCTGGAATCCGCTGTTGGCGTTCTCCCAGTCACAGGACAGTGCACCGAATACACTGACGCTTTTAGTCAATAGTGACGGTAGTTTTCCCAATCACAGAAGCTGGAGCTACTGGCGAGCCAGGGCAACCTGAATGAGCTCATCAATGAGTTCCGAATACCCCATGCCAGATTCCTGCCAACACCTGGGGAACATCGATATAGGGGTAAAGCCAGGCATGGTGTTGATCTCGTTGACGACGAAACCTTTATCTGTGAGGAAGAAGTCCACTCTGGCAAGACCTGAGGCTCCAATTGCCTCAAAGGCCCGGATGCTTAATTGTTGGAGTTCTGCGAGCTGTTCTGGCTCTAGAGGTGCTGGACATACCAAGTCAATTCCCTCTGCGCCTAGGTACTTTGCCTCAAAGTCATAGAACTCACGCCCAGAGACAACAATTTCTCCCGCAACAGAGGTCCGTGTGGGCTCGCCTGGGAGTGCTTCGAGAACGGCACACTCGATTTCTCGGCCCACCATTCCTTCTTCGATGAGAACGTGGTCATCTTCTGAAAAAGCGGTATCCATGGCGGCAGCAAAATCACTCCAGTCGGAGACTTTACTGACCCCCACGCTGGAGCCGGCTCGAGCTGGCTTTGTAAAGACCGGAAGCGACATTTGCTCTGCCATGGCACGAATAGCAAGTGGGTTCTTCTGCCATTCCAACTGTGTGACTGTTCGCCAGGGGGCTACCGCAATTCCTGCGGCTTGGAGCAATGTTTTTGTAAAGTGCTTATCCATGCCAACACTGGAGGCTAAGACTTTTGAGCCCACATACGGCAATGCATACAGCTCAAGCATTCCTTGGATGGTGCCATCTTCTCCGAAAGGACCATGCAAGATAGGGAAGACGATATCGACAGAACCTAAACTTCGATCAGGTCCATCTCCTGAGACCCATAACTCTTTCGACGTAGCTGATTCAGGCCAGATGATTCGTGTTCCGTTGTCACTGACTTGAGGCAAGCTGCCTGGCGCTAAGACAAAACTGTCGATGTCATCGCTGGCAAGAGTAAACGCACCTTCTGGGGTAATTCCTATCGGAATAACGTCATAGCGATCATGATCAATCGCCTGAAGGACTCCCCGGGCTGTTGCGCAACTGATTGAATGCTCGCTTGAGCGACCCCCAAACAACACCGCCACTACGGTTTTGGCTGTCATCGAGGCTCCTTTCGCCCTGCGGCTCATCTGTATCGGTTGTCAGATGCGGTGCAATATCTCTCGGGTCGAGCGTACCGGCTAAAACTTGGCTGACTTGTTCGACAATGGGCATGTCCACATCACGAGCTTTTGCCAATGCCAAAACCGGTGCTACCGAAGCAAGACCTTCGGCAGTTTGTTGCATCTGATTAGTAACTTCTTTGAGGGTGTATCCCTGACCGAGCAAACGGCCTGCGGTGTTGTTACGGGAAAGAGGTGATTCACACGTTGCAATAAGGTCACCCAAGCCGGCCAAGCCGGAGAGAGTCTCTGGCTGTGCCCCATAGGCCACAGAGAAGTCTGTCATTTCAGCTAGGCCACGAGTGATGATGGACGCTTTAGTGTTTTGGCCATACCCGACACCATCGACGATGCCGACAGCAACAGCAATAAGGTTTTTGAGAACTCCACCAAACTCTGTTCCAGGAACATCTGTATTCACAAAACATTGGAAGTAGCGATTAGAAACCGTTTGAGCAATCAGCGCGGCGGTATCCATGTTTTCTGATGAAATCACTGCCGCCGTGGGTTCTTCTTTGGCAATTTCAAGAGCGAGATTAGGTCCGCTGGCTACCGCGATGCGATCTGGACTCACCGGGAGTTCTTCCGCGATGACTTCACTCATGCGAAGGCCTGTTTTTTTCTCCACGCCCTTCATTAGCGAAATAACGATGTGGTCCTCGTGAATCAACGGAGCAAGTTGAACTAGGTTCTCTCTCAGGGTTTGGCTAGGCACACACAAATAAATTTGGCTGGCATCTTTCACAGCTTCAGCTAAAGAACTTGTCGCGGTAATGCCTGCCGGAAGTGAGATACCTCGCAAATAGTCACTATTGCGATGAGTCTGATTGATGTCTTGGGCGAGCTCTTCACGTCTGGCCCACAGCATGACGCTGTTTCCGCTATCGGCAAGAATCTTGGAGAAGGTTGTCCCCCAGCTTCCTGCACCTAACACAGCAACTTTGGTCACCGGCACAACGATTGATCTTTTGTTCAAAATCGACCCGTTTCTTTTTGGTTGTGCTCAGCCGGGTTCCATCGTAGTGCAGGAGCTTTTTCATTTCTGAGATCTTCAACGAGTCCGGTGATAGCGGCCATCACTTTCTCAGTCGCCGCATTCAAAGTTTTATTATCTAATGCTTTGTTCTCAAATTCGGAGAGGTCGACAGGATCACCCACCGCAATATCGATGGTGTGGCGAGGGAAGAAATTGATTTTCTTGGAATACCTCGCCATGACCTGCTGAGTGCCCCAATGCGCAACGGGAATGATGGGGATGCCTAGCTCAAGTGCGAGTCGTACTGCCCCACTTTTTCCGCGCATGGGCCACATATCGGGGTCTCTGGTCAGAGACCCTTCAGGATAGACAATGACGGCACGACCTTTACTCACCAGCTCTTTAGCTTCTTTGAGCGCTGTAGAGCTACGCGTAGAGCCTCCGCGTTCAACCGGTATTTGGCCTGATTTTCGCAATACCCACCCAATAACAGGAATGCGCAAAATAGAGGCTTTGGCCATAAAACGAGGCAATCGCCCCATATGCCAGCTCGCTACCCCAATAATGATGGGGTCAATATTGGTGAAATGGTTGGGCGTAATGATGATGGGACCGGTCGTTGGCATTTTGGCTTTGTTGTGAAAGCGGAACTTCACCATCACCGAAATGATAGGCAACAAGAGCGCCCCAAAAAGCCAAAACAGGCTCGGTTTACTGCGTTCACTCACCTGGAATTACTCACCCTCAAGCACAAAATCAGCGCCGAGCTGGCGAAGTTTGGTGATGAAATCACCATACCCACGGCTGATAATTCCCACATTGCTCACGCGAGATTGCCCCTGTGCCGTGAGCGCGGCAATGAGGTGGCTAAATCCACCGCGAAGATCTGGAACTTCAATATCAGCACCATGAAGCTCTGTCGGACCTGAAATAACAGCAGAATGCAGGAAGTTGCGCTGCCCAAATCGACAGGGGTGACCGCCGAGACATTCGCTGTGAATTTGAATATTCGCGCCCATTTTGATGAGTGCATCCACAAAACCGAAGCGTTGCTCGTATACGGTTTCGTGCACAATCGAGACACCTTGGGCTTTGGTCAAGGCCACAACAAGAGGTTGTTGCCAATCGGTCATAAACCCTGGATGAACATCTGTTTCTACAACTACCGGCTTGAGGTCGCCCCCAGGGTGATAAAAACGAATACCTTCATCGTGAATCTCAAAAGCTCCGCCAACTTTGCGGAAAACATTGAGGAAGGTCAACATTTCTTGTTGCCCAGCTCCCCCAACAAAAATATCTCCACCTGTTGCCAGCGCAGCAGATGCCCAGCTGGCAGCTTCGTTTCTATCGAAGAGCGCTTTGTGGTCATACCCTTGGAGGCTGGATACACCTTCAATACGGATGACACGATCCGTATCAACGGCGATAACGGCGCCCATCTTTTGCAAGATGTTGATCAAGTCCATAATTTCTGGCTCGATAGCAGCCCCAGAGAGTTCCGTTTTGCCTTGAGCTAACACGGCAGTCAACAAGACCTGCTCGGTTGCTCCCACGCTGGGATAGGGGAGAGAAATTTTGGTTCCAGTGAGCCCATCTGGTGCACTCATTCGAATACCGGAGGGAAGCTTTTCAATCACAGCGCCAAAGCTGCCAAGAACTTCGAGGTGGAAATCGATGGGACGGTCCCCGATGCGGCATCCCCCAAGATCTGGAATAAATGCTTCACCCAAACGATGGAGTAAGGGCCCACAAAACAAAATAGGAATACGGCTTGAACCGGCGTGAGCATCAATGTCGACCATGTGGGCTGACTCAACGCCTTCAGGGTCTAAGCGGAGAATGCCTGCTTCAACATCATGCTCAACTTTGACACCGTGAACTTCGAGAAGTCCTTTGACAACACGAACATCACTGATGTCAGGAACACCCCGAAGTTCACTGGGGGTGTTCCCCAGCAGTGATGCCACCATCGCTTTGGTGACAAGGTTCTTCGCCCCTTTTACCTCGATACGGCCAGTCAGAGGGCGCCCACCATTAATGATGATGGTGTCGCCTGCAAGGCCCACTTGGGCTCCAGCAGCTCGTGCATCATTGGCAACAGTATTCACGCATGCCTCGCAGGAAGTGTCTTAGGACGCCAATTCTCACGTTTGGCTTCAAAATCAGTAATGTCTTGTTCGTTACGCAAGGTTAGCGCGATGTCATCCAAACCTTCTAACAAGCGCCAGCGGATGTAGTCATCAATCTCAAAGTCAATCGAGATATCGCCTACGCTGGCGACTTTGGATAGGAGGTCAACGGTGAGCTCTGTACCTGCCTGTGCTTCTAAGAGATCCCACAACGTTTCACAATCCGCCTCTGAGATTACTCCGGTCATCAACCCCTGTTTTCCTGAGTTTCCTCGGAAAATATCGGCAAAAGACGGCGCGAGAACAGCATCAAAACCGAAGTCCCTCAGCGCCCACACGGCATGCTCACGCGAAGATCCACACCCAAAGTCAGGACCGGCAACCAAGATTCGTGCACCTGCATATCCAGGGTTGTTCAACACAAACTCTGGGTCTTGTCTCCAGTTGGCAAACAGAGCATCTTCAAAACCAGTTTTGCTGACCCGTTTGAGATAGACAGCCGGAATGATCTGATCGGTGTCGACAGCACTGCGACGAAGGGGCATACCAACGCCTGTGACGGTGGTGAATTTTTCCATTATGAGTCCTCCACATCTGACGGACTGGAGAGAGTACCGCGAATAGCTGTCGCTGCCGCAACTAGGGGAGAAACAAGGTGAGTTCGTCCACCCTTACCCTGGCGACCCTCAAAATTTCTATTTGAGGTCGAGGCACATCTTTCGCCGGGTGCTAACTGGTCAGGGTTCATTCCCAGACACATCGAGCATCCTGCAAAACGCCACTCAGCCCCAAAATCTTCAATAACTTTATCCAGCCCCTCAGCTTCTGCTTCAAGTCGAACCCGGGCAGAACCAGGAACGACCATCACGCGAACACCATCTGCCTTTTTCTTTCCCTTGATGATGGAGGCAAAAGCTCTGAGGTCTTCAATGCGGCTATTGGTGCACGAGCCCATAAAGACAGCATCAACCGGAACCTCTTTGAGCGGTGTTCCAGGGGTGAGATCCATATATTCCAACGCACGTTCCGCTGCAGCTCGCTCGTTAGGGTCGCTGAATTGCTCCGCAGAAGGAACGACATCATTGAGAGATACCCCTTGCCCAGGGTTTGTCCCCCAGGTCACAAACGGCTCCAGAATATTGGCATCAAGGAAAACTTCAGCATCAAATACTGCACCTTCATCAGTGGGCAGTGTCTTCCAATACGCCACAGCCTCATCCCAGTCGTCGCCTTGCGGAGCATGTGGACGGCCCTTGAGGTAGTCAAATGTTGTCTGATCAGGGGCAACCATACCCGCACGAGCACCGGCCTCAATAGACATATTGCATATCGTCATCCGGCCTTCCATGGACAATGCTCGGATGGCTGATCCCCGGTATTCCAAAACGTAGCCCTGGCCACCATTTGCGCCAATCTTGGCGATAACCGCCAAAATGATGTCCTTAGCTGTCACGCCAGGTTTGAGCGTTCCTTCAACAGTGATTGCCATTGTTTTGAAAGGCTTGAGGGGCAGAGTTTGGGTGGCAAGAACGTGCTCAACTTCACTGGTGCCAATTCCAAAAGCCATCGCACCAAACGCACCATGTGTGGAGGTGTGTGAGTCTCCACACACCACAGTGATTCCAGGCATTGTCAGCCCCAACTGGGGACCGACAACGTGCACGATGCCTTGTTCAATATCTCCTAAAGAGTGCAAACGGACACCAAACTCCTGCGCGTTGTGGCGCAAGGTGTCTATTTGGATGCGGCTTGTTTCATCGGCAATCGGTTTATTGATCGCCAACGTGGGGGTGTTGTGATCTTCGGTGGCAATCGTGAGGTCAGTTCTGCGCACCGGCCGATCGGCCTGACGTAATCCGTCAAAGGCTTGCGGGCTGGTTACTTCGTGAACAAGATGCAGATCGATGTAGAGCAGGTCGGGGGTACCATCTTCCCCCTTGACCACCACGTGGTCATCCCATACTTTTTCCGCAAGAGTTCTCGGTTTATTCACACTCTAATTCTACTTCGTGTCTACTGGCTCGGCTGCCTTGCGGGTTTCTGCACGCATCTTTGCAACGCTGGCAAGGGTGGCGACGCCCATCGCAATAACAATCACAGCAAGTGACGTGCCGGTGCTAATTTCAGGCGCCCATTCAATGTGTTCTCCCCCGTTAATAAACGGAAGTTCATTAACATGCATGGCATGCAAGAAGAGCTTGACGCCGATGAAGGCCAAAATGAAGGCGATTCCGTATTTGAGGTATTCGAGTTTGTCGAGCAATCCACCTAAGAGGAAATACAGCTGGCGAAGCCCCATCAACGCAAAGATATTGGCTGTGAAAACAAGGAAAGGGTTCGTCGTAATTCCAAAGATGGCAGGAATCGAATCAAAGGCAAAAATCACGTCCGTGATGGCAATGCTGATGAACACCACAATCATCGGGGTAAACATCCGAACACCATTATGTGTGGTGCGCACCTTTGCCCCGTCATATTCCGGAGAGATTTTGATGTGATTTCGAAGGAAAGAAATGAGCTTATTTTCTGTTTCTTCTTCATCCTCGTGGGACCGGAAAGCCTGGTGCCAGGCGGTATAGAGCAAGAAGGCACCGAATATGTAGAAAATCCATGAGAAGTTTTCGATTAGTGCAGCACCCAGAAGAATAAAAATTCCGCGCAGAATGAGGGCCATGATGATGCCCACCATTAGTACTTCCTGTTGATACTTTCTGGGAACAGCAAACCTTGTCATGATGATGACAAAGACAAAGAGGTTGTCAATGCTCAAGCTGTATTCAGTCAGCCAACCGGCAAAAAACTGACCGGCCTGTTCAACATCTCCTAGTGCATAGATAGACAGTCCAAAAACCACAGCCAACAAAGAATAAAAACCCACCCACAATGCTGATTCCTTCATCGAAGGGATGTGGGGGCGTTTAAAAATAATCAGTAAGTCAGCGATAAGGATTGCCGTTAAGGCAACCAATGAGCCAATTTCAAACCACGCGGGTAAGGTGCTTTCCATAGTTCTCTCAGAGTACTCTTCAGCACATCAACAACTGTGCGATTAACTCAAAAACCCTCTAGAACAGAGGGTTTTTGTCGATATTTGTGACCCCAGCGGGATTCGAACCCGCGTTACCGCCGTGAGAGGGCGGCGTACTAGGCCGCTATACGATGGGGCCGTTTGCGACTACATAACTATGCCATAAGAGGCAATCAGCTACCTAATCCATATCTCAAATTAATGCTCTGATCGCGCCGGGGACAATCTCCACATGAATAGGAAGTTCAAATACTCTCTCACCGTCGGCATAGGCGACAACACCAGGTGCATCCAGAGTCACAGAAGTGATCTGTTGGATTAACACCTCTGGCTCATTCACGTGTGTTCCAGCAAACACCCGAGGAAAGAGCCTCAAAAAACGCACTCGTCGTAGCGGCGCCAAAATAAACAGGTCCAACAACCCATCCGTCATAGAGGCAGATGGCGTGACACGCATTCCTCCGCCCATCATCGTGTTGTTAGCTACTGAAATCAAGACAGCTTGAGTGGTGATCTGGCGGTCGCCCAGTGTTAGCTGATAGGTAACAGGTCTCAGGGCAACAAGCTCCCTGAGCAAGGCCCAGGTATAACGGCTCTTGCCCTTAGGCCACGACATCTTATTTGCGCGTTCATTAACTTTGGCGTCAAATCCGGCTGATAAAACACACGCAAACCAGCGTTGGTGAGGTGAGGAAGGGTCGGTGATTCGCCCTAAATCAATCCTGGTGGGCACTTCATCGAAGCGTGAAAGAAGCCACTTCAGACTCTGAGCTACATCTCCAACCGGACATCCAACACCTCGAGCAAAATCATTTCCTGTGCCCGTTGGCATCACGGTAAATGGAATGCTGGTCTCTGCCAGTTCATTGATCACGAGAGACACCATGCCATCACCGCCCACTGCAATGACAAGATCTGGTGTTGTGACGAGATTGTGCCGAAGTTTTCCTTGAAGCAATTCGAATGTGGGAGCCTCAAGAACTGTGACAAGTCTGCCCGTTCCCTCCAAGGCGGTCACAACCTCCGCAGCAACGCGGTGATGTTTGCCAAAGGATGCATGAGGATTTACCACCATGGTGATGTGGCGATAGGGAGCAACCATGGATTGATTATGGCCTAAAAGAGAAAGGACCGGGCACATTGCCCGGTCCTTTCCTGAGATCGATAAAGACTACTTCTCTTTCGAGGAGCGATCCATCAATGCAGCGTAGGACAGACCTGCAATGACGGCACCAGCTAATGGTGCGACAAAGAAGACCCATAACTGTTCCATTGCCAACGGCCCACCATAAATAGCCGTTGCGAAAGAACGAGCTGGGTTTACAGAAGTGTTGCTCACTGGAATCGTGACAATGTGAATCAGAGTCAGCGTCAAGCCGATAGCCAAAGGTGCAAAGCCCACAACTGCAAGCTTGTGTGTTGTTCCTAAGACCACCCAGACCAAAATGGCGGTGAAGACAATCTCAGCAATGATGACGGCTACAAGACCGAATCCGCCCGGTGATCCTTCACCAAATCCGTTTGCAGCGAAACCAGAACGAGTTGAGGCAACGAGGAATCCCGCTGGGCCGTCACTAGAAATCATAAAGAGGACGCTGGTTGCAATAACGGCTCCAACGAATTGAGCGGCAAGGTAATAGGGAACATCTTTCCAGGGCAAGCGACCGGCAAAAGCCAGACCAATAGACACCGCAGGGTTGAAGTGTGCCCCTGAGATATGCCCAACGGAGTACGCGGCAGCGAGAACCGCAATACCAACGGCGAAGGCAACACCAAGGATTCCCGCCCCATTAGAGTCTGCTTTGAAGCCTGCTGCAAAAAGTGCTGCACCAATCAAGCCGATTACCAGGACGAATGTGCCCCACATTTCTGCCAGGACCCGCGCGGTCATGGTGTGTTCAACAACGTCTGAATTTTTAGCCATGAGACTTTCTTTCTCTAAAGAACTAGATAAAAACACATTAAGTAAAGCGACGGCTTTAGAGCGAACAACACTCCCTGAGATAAAGAATCAGAACGTATAAACAGGGGTTATTCCCTTGTTTGTGCATAAGAAAAAACCCCCGCCAATGCGAGGGTTTATTTGCTGGGGTACCTGGACTCGAACCAAGAACAAATGAACCAGAATCATCCGTGTTGCCAATTACACCATACCCCACCGGGTCTCAGCAGTGCTGTGAACCGACTCCCTAGCTTAACCTACCTACGCCAGAGCAAACAAACTCGTGCCGTTATCGCTGAGTAAAACGAACCAGACGATCGATGGACTCTTTCTTTCCCAAAATCTCCATGGATTCAAACAGCGGAGGCGAAATTCGCTTACCCGAAAGGGCCGTGCGTACAGGGCCAAAGGCATTGCGCGGCTTCAATTGCATTTCATCAATCAGAATGGACTGCAGGGCAGCCTGAACCTGATCGTGAGTAAACGAATGCTCGGGGACTTGCTCTAATGCCGCAACAGCCGCAGCAACAATCTCGTGTGCATTTTCAGGAAGTCCCGCCAACGCCTCGTCATCACAGGTGATCTGAGTCGAGTCCACAAACAAAAAGCTCACCAAATCAGGTGCCTCACTGAGGACATTCATACGAGTTTGAATCAGCGGAGTCACCGCGGCAAGAATTGCCATCTGGTGGTCACTAGGCTGCTCAGGCAGTATGTGAGCATCTTGTAAGTATGGGAGAAGACGATGGGTGAGGTCTTCTTCACTGAGTAAACGAATGTGATCGCCGTTAATGGCATCGGCTTTTTTCTGATCGA
>JBIIGO010000077.1:0-5111 GCA_044236405.1 Aurantimicrobium sp. | reverse complement strand
GTCGAAGCTGGGGATGCTTCCTACTTCACGGAGGGTGACAAAGTTGTCTTCTCCGCCGGTGGGAATGCCTTCAATAATGGGGTTGTCAATCTTGCGGGCTGCCTCGGTATAGGCCTCATCAGCTGCGGTTGCAGCTGCGTTGGCTTCTTTGACCTGGGCGGAAAGCTCAGCGACCTCAGCCAAAAGTGCTTTCTTTTCATCGCCTTGAGCTTGACCAACTTTTTTGCTGAACGTGTTTTGTTCTGCACGCAGTTCTTCGAAGCGAGCCAGGGCAGCGCGGCGTGCTGCATCTGCCTCAATAGCGGCATCAACGAGTGTAGGGTCTGAGCCACGTGCTACTTGAGAAGCACGAAGAACGTCAGGGTTTTCTCGAAGGAGGGCGGGGTCAATCACGAGTTCAAGTTTACTTGGGCTTCTCGCCAAGAATCTCCGCTAACCAAGCCCTGGCAGAGGTGAAGACGTCATCGGCGTAGTAGGACTCGTGTGCGGTCTTTACCTGATCGGCTCGGGGATAAGAACCTAAGAAAATGACGCGAGGGCTGAAACGTCTCAGTCCCAAGAGTGCGTCTGCGACGCGTTCATCACGAACGTGACCTTCGGCGTCAATGACGAAGCGGTAGCGTCCGAATTCATCGCCGATCGGTCGAGATTGAATCAACGTCAGGTTCACACCGCGGGTGGCAAACTGTTCCAGCATTTCTAAAAGCGCACCAGAGCGATCCTCGGGGAGTTCCACGATCAAACTGGTTTTATCTGACCCTGTGGGTTCAGGAATATCTGTCGTTCTACTCACCAACACAAACCGTGTTTGAGCGTTGGGGTTATCGGCAATGGCAGAGGCCAGGACCTCGACGTCATAGTGGTCGCTAATTCCTGCTGGACCAATGGCTGCATCGGCGGTGTCTGACTCCAATAATTCAGATACTGCAGCCACGTTGCTCGCCGAGGGAATGTGCCCATGGTGGGGCAGGGCTTTTTCTAGCCAGCCTCGGCATTGCGCATAGGCAACAGGGTGAGCGTTAATAACGCTGACATCAGAAAGAGCCGTGCCTTTTCTGGCCACGAGATCAAACTGAACCGGAATGAGATATTCGCCAATAATGCGAAGGTCTGGAATGTTAGCCAAGGCATCCTGTGTAGCGGTCACGCCACCTTCCACAGAATTTTCGATGGCAATCATGGCGGCCACAGACACCCCGTTACTGACATCGGCGAGCGCTTCACCGACGTTGTTCACAGATTTCCATGTGGCGCCTTGAGCTTCGGGAACCAGTTTCAGGGCAGCCTCAGTAAAGGTACCGGCAGGACCTAAATAACTGTAGGTAGCCGTCTTCGAGGTTTTTTCTTTGTTTCCCATTCCATTGATGTTACCGGCACTGGCAAACTGTCAGGGTGAACAACCGCGCTCGTTCAAGCTGAATCCCGAGCAATCGCGGATGCTCAATAGTTACAACTGTGTTTAGTAGGTTGGGGCGGGTGGTAACCCGAAGTGCTGCTCGAGTGTCAGAGTTCCCGCGTTGTGCATTTGTGTAGAGGTACGGACGCCGACAAATCGGTAATGCCAAGGTTCAAATGTGTAACCCGTGATGGCTTCTCCACCAGGAGGGTATCTCAATATAAAGCCATACCTCCAGGCGTTTTCAGCTAGCCAGATTCCACCTGGCTTCTCAGCAAAACAATAATCAATGGAACACCCTTGTCCATCATCAAGATCTACAGCTAATCCAGTTTGATGTTCGGAATGGCCAGGCCGAGCAGAATACGTATCAGCGATTACTTGGCCGTCTCTGGCTACAAAGTTGTTATAGACGTTTACCTGAAGATCGTAACTGCGATAGGCGCTGGCTAAGCGCAGTTGTATTCCGCTTTGTGCCGCTTCTTGCGCCATTTTTTCAAGAAATGTTCCCACAGTGGCACGAACGGGTTGTCCGTTGTTATTTGGAATATTGGGCTGAACAAGGTCGCTAGGAACAAAATTCACAGGATTTAGCGGGCGCTTTTTGTTGACAACCACCGAATAAGAAGCTGGGTCACTCAAGGAGTCATACTCCGGGCTCGGGAGTGGTTCCACCCCAACTGATGGGCTTGGCGTTGGGGTTTCTGTTGCTTTCGATGACAATCGAGGTGTCGGGGTCTGACTCGTTGGTGAAGAGGGATTTGCACAGCCTGTCAACATTATGGCGGCTGTCAGCGCAGCCGCTCCTAAACGTAGCTTTCGCATTCTTTTAGCTTATGCTTTTCTACTTGGGTAAGGCATTGAGGGGTATAGCGTTAACAGGTTGCCCCTTGGTGGCTATGTGAAAGAAGTATTTATGTCTACAGCTGCTCCCGTGATGGCCAAACGAGAAATCATGATGGTCATGATTGGCCTGATGTCTGGAATGTTTTTAGCAGCCCTGGACCAAACCATTGTCTCGACCTCGATGCGCACTATTGCCGATGACCTCGATGGGATGTCCCTGCAGGCGTGGGTGACCACTTCTTATCTCATCATGTCGACGATTTCGACGCCGCTGTATGGAAAACTCAGCGACATCTTTGGCCGCAGGCCTCTCTTCATCATTGCGATTAGCGTCTTTATCCTCGGTTCACTTCTTGCCGGTACTGCGGACAGCATGATTCAACTTGCCGGCTACCGCGCTATTCAAGGTTTAGGTGCTGGTGGATTAATGGCGTTGCCATTAGCCATCATGGGTGACATGCTGGCTCCGCGCGAGCGTGCGAAGTATCAAGGTTTCTTCCTGGCTGTTTTTGGTGTCTCGAGCATTGTTGGCCCGCTGATTGGTGGGCTCTTTGCCGGAGCAAACACCATCTTGGGTATTGACGGCTGGCGCTGGGTGTTCTTGATCAACGTGCCTATCGGCTTGGTCGCCTTGGCGATTGTGTTGAAGGCACTTCACTTGCCCAAGACTGCACGCCGCGTTCGCATTGACTGGTGGGGTGCTGCCACTGTTATTTCTGCCACCGTTCCTCTGCTGCTTGTTGCAGAACAGGGCCGTGCGTGGGGATGGTTCTCTTTGGAATCCCTCACCTGCTACGTCGTGGGTGTGGGTTCGACCATCGCGTTCATCTTGATTGAGCGCTCCATGGGCGATGACGCTCTAATTCCGATGAAGCTCTTTAAGTCCCAGACCTTCTCCATGGCCATTATCTTGGGTGTCTTTGTGGGCTTTGGCATGTTCGGCGCGATGATGACCATTCCTCTGTATTTACAACTTGCTCAAGGAGCTACCCCCACCGAGAGTGGCCTCTACATGTTGCCCATGATTTTGGGCATGATGATTGCCAGCATTGTCAGTGGCCAAGTCATGGCCAGAACGGGAAGCTATAAGTGGTTCCCCCGAACGGGAACATTTACCTTGCTCCTGGGATACTTCCTCATGACCAGGCTGGTCTGGGATACACCGCTGTGGTTTGTGATGCTGGGAATGTTCTTCTTGGGGTTAGGCCTGGGTCAACTCATGCAAACTTTAACTGTTGCGAGCCAGAACTCGGTGGGTCACCAAGACATGGGTGTGGCCACCAGCTCAGCGACCTTCTTTAGGTCTATGGGTGGCACCGCAGGAACTGCCATTTTGTTCTCGGTGCTCTTTGCTGCCATTCCCGAAGCACTTCGGAATGCCTTTGCCCAACCAGCAATCTCAGGAAGCGTTGCAACCGCACTTGCAGATCCGGAGATTACCTCTGACCCAGCCAACGCTGCGATTATTGAGGTGTATCAAAACCCGGCAGGTTTAGGCACCTCTCTTGATGGAGACACCAGCTTCTTAGTTGGAGCTAATGAGGCACTTGCTCAGCCGTTCCTCATCGCCTTCACGGAAGCCACCGTGAGTGTGTATTGGATCGGCATGGTTGTCGTAGCCATTGCATTCGTGCTCAGCTGGTTCTTGAAAGCTGTGCCTCTGCGACAAAAATCTGCCATGCAAGAAGCCGCAGATGACGCCGCAGCTCTTTTAGAAGCAGATCGTGCCGCTGAAATGATGGGTTCGCTCATGGAACCAGGAGCTGCTGAAACTCCAGAACACCTAGCTGAAGCGGTTGCCCGCGAAAAGAAACGTAGATCAGCTCACTCAGACTAAGCGCTGCTGGGTTTTCAGGATGGAGGGAGAAACCGGGGTTCCCTCTGGTGTGAGGTCTGAAGCAATAGGTTCTCCCGCAACAAGCCTGAGAGACATGGTTCCTGCCCAGATGCTGCGGTCATCGCCGTCGTCTTCAAACTCATCAGGCTGTTTGTTGCTGATTTTGACGCTTGCGTTTTCCAGGGGAATGCGAATCACCATGGTTGCGGCAAGTTCTTTCTTGGTAGTCTCCCGAACTTCTGCCCAGCGCCCAGGCATCATGTGTTCGGTGATGATTTCCAACGCATGAAGTTTCTCCCCTGCGGGCACGACCTCACCCGCACCCATAATCATTGCCGAGCGATAGTGCATGGAACTTTCAAAGGCAGAGCGGGCATAGACCAAGCCATCTAGTTGTGTCACGGCAACAGCAAGTGGGCGTCCGTCAGACATGTTCCTAAACAACCCCGATCCGGTGGAGCCGTGAACAAGGAGGTTATCTCCATCGCGGCCAATGCCCACAGCCAGAACTATGGGTGCCCCGTCTCTGACCAACGCAACGTGTGCGTACACAGAAGAATCAATGAGGTCATAGAGTGCCTGACGGTCAAAGACTTGTTTCTCATCCAACCTGGTCACGGCCAGTTCTGGGGTGTGGGGTAATTCAGAGTTGCTCAAAACGAACTGCCTCTCCTAAATCAGCAAAGCGCTTTCGCATCACCGCGAGCGCTTCGGGGTTTTGATCGATCACAATAAAGTTTCTTCCCAGTGACGCCGCAACAGCAGCGGTGGTGCCACTTCCGGCGAAGAAGTCGAGGACAGTGTCGCCCTCTCGGCTGGAAGCTTGAATGATGCGTCGCAAGATTCCTTCGGGTTTTTGGGTGGGATAACCTGTTTTTTCTTTGCCCGTCGGGGACACGATGGTGTGCCACCACACATCGGTGGGAAGCTTTCCGCGTTCAACTTTCTCCGGGGTCACCAGACCTGGAGCCATGTAAGGCTCTCGGTCAACAGCGTCGGAGTTGAAGTAGTAATTCTTAGGGTTTTTGACGT
>JBIIGO010000011.1:0-18437 GCA_044236405.1 Aurantimicrobium sp. | reverse complement strand
TGACTAAAGTCAGCAACGGAACAGAACCTTCTCCAGCACGTTCGCCCAGAACCCCAATGGTGACCCACTGCAATGCAAGATAGGCGACCCCCA
Organism: Aurantimicrobium sp.; assembly: GCA_044236405.1. Classification (GTDB taxonomy): domain Bacteria; phylum Actinomycetota; class Actinomycetes; order Actinomycetales; family Microbacteriaceae; genus Aurantimicrobium. Next base: position 18,344 of record JBIIGO010000011.1, on the reverse strand, counting down.
CAATCACAATGGCAATTGCGGTTGCGATAGGGATTGTTCGCCGTGGGTTCTTAAACTCAGCAGCGATATGGGTTCCCACTTCCCAGCCGGCAAATGCCCAGACAAACAAGCTGATGGCTACGCCCACACCGACCCACCCAAAGGGCATAAAGGGATCAAAGTTGGATTCGGTTACTGCAGGTGCACCGTAGGCAATCACTCCCACGACGACAACCACTAAAAGGCCACTCAGGCCAAGTTGTACCCACCCGGCAACACGAACACCGAAAAGATTCAACACAAAGGGCACCAGATACAGCACACCTGCCACAACGGGAAGAAGCGAGCGATCAGCTCCAACAATCGCAATGACATACTCGGCACCCATCACCGCCACTACTGGGGTGCCCGCGGCAACACCAAAGTAGAACAAGTAGCCGGCAATGCGGGCAAAGGTGTCTCCCATAGATCTGCGCACATAGCTGGCAACCCCACCAGAATCTGGATAACGAGCAGCTAAGGCGGCGAATGTTCCCGCTAATGGAATCGAGAGAAAGAAGATGATTCCCACTGACAAAACAGAGGCTGGTCCAGCGACTTGAGCGGCAAGACCGGGAAGGACAAGAATGCCGGTCCCCAGCACACTGGCGATATAAAGAGCAGTGCCTTGCGCAACTCCCAGGGTGCCCTTGTGTTCACTCACCCCTCTACTCTGCCAGTATTAAGTCATGACTGAACACAACCTGACTAAGCCAGAAATTGATGCACCTGAAGGACCAGCTCCCTCAGAACTCCAGATTGTTGACCTCGTGGTCGGCGATGGTGCAGAAGCTATGCCCGGTGCAACGGTAGACGTGCACTATTTGGGTGTGGAATACGAAACCGGAGAAGAATTCGATGCATCGTGGAACCGCGGTGAATCCATCAACTTCCCCCTTCAAGCCTTGATTGCCGGATGGCAAGAAGGTATTCCAGGGATGAAAGTAGGCGGACGCCGCATGCTGATCTGCCCTCCTCACATGGCTTATGGCCCTGCTGGTGGCGGACACAGCCTCTCTGGCAAAACCCTGATCTTCGTTATCGACCTGCTGGGTGTTAGCTAACACATGCACATTCCTGCCATAGACAGCTCAGCTGTTCTCTGGTCTGTACCACGAGAAAAGGTCGCCCACGAGTTAGCCGACCGCCCTCTGCTTCTGATGATGCATGGCTACGGCTCCCACGAGGGCGACCTTTTCCCTTTGGCCCAGTACCTACCTGAAGATTTTGTGGTGGCATCTATTCGAGCCCCACTGAATCTTGGAATGGGCCACGCCTGGTTCAACATCGTTTTTGATGATGCCAACAACACGTTGCGCAGAGACCCAGAAGAGGTCAATCACGCCACCGAACAACTCATTGCGTGGATAGATGAATTAGAACGCGAGGTGGGAGAGCTCAATCGCATCAGCCTTCTGGGCTTTTCCCAAGGGGGAGTGATGATGACTCAACTCCTTCGTTACCAGCCACATCGCTATGACGCCGGTGTCCTCTTGGCAGGCTTTGCGCTTCTGGACACCTCAAATGAGGCCAAAGAACGCGACAAGATTCTTTCCGAGGTCAAACCACCCGTGTTTTGGGGCAGAGACCCTCAAGACCCCGTCATCACGCCTGATTTGATCGACTTCACCCGACGCTGGCTTCCCGAACACTCAGACCTAGACGCCAGGCTTTATGGCAGCGTCGGTCATTCACTCTCGTTAGAAGAACTTCAGGACGTCAATCTCTTTTTGTCCGACCACTCGCTCTAAAGAGCTGGCTTAAAACAGTGTTGCCCCGACGAATCGGGGCAACAAGTTATATGTATTTAGGCCTTCGGGTTGGCGCCAAATTTGTTGTCTCCTGGGGTTCCTTCTTGGACATAGAAAACCAATAGGATGATGAACCCCACCAGAGGGATCAGAGCAAGCAGGACAAACCACCCAGAGCGGTCAGTGTCATGCAAGCGACGAACGGACATTGCTAGACCTGGTAAGAACAAGGCCAGCGAGACAATCGCTGTGATTATGTTTGAAAGATCGGAATTGACACCCCCAACAAAGCCGACAACAAATGAAACGATAACGACGAACAAAGTCCAGTACCAGTATTCGGACCGACGGGCACGTCCGGTAAAGCCTACGTAGTTGTTGAAGCCACTCTTAATTGCATCTGTGAAATTCATGTCACTCTCCTTAGTGAGTGTGGTGCGGATGTTGGCTACAGGCTACTCCTCCTGGGTGAAATCGTGGGGATATTCTCTGCTAACATGGGAAAGTTGCCGTGTAACGGCCGCGGATACAGAGAGCTTATGCATTGGGTATAGGCGCCGCGCAATGAGGACAAGAAAGGGGATCACCACTATGGCTCTCGAAGCAGATGTCAAAAAGGCGATCATCGAAGAATACGCAACTCACCCCGGTGATACTGGATCCCCAGAGGTTCAGATTGCCTTGCTTACCAAGCGCATCAAGGATCTCACCGAGCACCTCAAAGAGCACAAGCACGACCACCACTCACGTCGTGGTCTTCTCTTGCTGGTTGGTCAGCGCCGTCGTCTCCTGGGTTACCTCTCAGACGTAGACATCACTCGCTACCGTCAGCTCATTGAGCGCTTGGGACTGCGCCGCTAGTTCCCACACTTTTTCTCATGAAGGCCGTCCTCGGACGGCCTTCATGTATTTATTGAGACTTTTGCGCTACCCTTGAGATAAGAGCAGGCAAACAGTGCGCTGGTCTTCGGTGGTGGTTTACCAACTGTGTGGTTGGTGGATTTCTACTGGTGGCCAGCACGACGTCTGAAAACTCGTGCATACGTGTCGTTTGTGACGACGTAAATTGTTTTGCCCTGCTTTGTGTACGAGGTCGGATTCATACGGAATACCGACACTAAACAAAGGAGAAAGACCTTAATGGAAGGTCCAGAAATTAAATTCGCCGAAGCAATTATCGATAACGGTAAATTCGGCAAGCGCGTCGTTCGTTTTGAAACAGGACGTCTTGCGCAACAAGCCCAGGGTGCTGTCGCAGCATACTTGGACAACGACACGATGTTGCTTTCTGCAACATCTGCAAGCAAGCAGCCTAAAGATAGCTTTGACTTCTTCCCCCTCACCGTGGATGTTGAAGAGCGCTCTTATGCAGCCGGCAAGATTCCCGGTTCGTTTTTCCGCCGCGAAGGTCGTCCTTCGACAGAAGCCATTTTGGTGTGTCGTCTGATTGACCGTCCGTTGCGCCCCTCATTCGTTGATGGTTTGCGTAATGAAGTTCAGATCGTGATTACCGTGCTTTCTATTGCTCCTGGTGAGTTTTATGACGCACTGGCTATCAACGCATCATCTGCGTCTACTCAGATCTCTGGGTTGCCTTTCTCAGGCCCCATTGCTGGTGTGCGCATGGTGCTCATCGATGGACAGTGGGTTGCATTCCCCAATGTTGAGCAGGTTAAGTTAGCTGTCTTTGATTTGGTTGTTGCCGGTCGCATTGTGACCGACAAGAACGGTAAAGAAGACGTTGCCATCATGATGGTGGAAGCTGAAGCTACCGAAGGTAGCTGGGAGCTCATCAAAGCTGGCGGCATCAAGCCCGATGAGGACATTGTTACTCAGGGTCTTGAAGCTTCTAAGCCGTTTATCACTGCGTTGGTTAAGGCTCAGGAAGATTTGGCCCGTCAGGCAGCAAAGGAAGTTCAGGAATACCCTGTCTTCTTGCCATACACCGATGAACTCTATGCAGCTGTTGAAGCACTCACCATTGATGAACTCAAGAAGGTCTACGTCATCGCAGACAAGATTGAGCGTCAGAATGCTGATGATGTTGTCAAAGAAGCAGCCAAGGCAGCAATTGTGGCCAAGGTTGACGCTGGCGAACTCGATGAGTCCGCACTGACACAGTTCAGTGCAGCGTATAAGTCTGTCACCAAGAAGGTTGTTCGTGGACGAATTCTGACCGAAGGTATCCGTATGGATGGCCGTGGTTTGAGCGATATCCGTTCGTTGGATGCCGAGGTTGAAGTTATTCCTCGCGTTCACGGTTCCGCGATCTTCCAGCGCGGTGAAACTCAGATCTTGGGTGTCACCACATTGAACATGTTGAAGATGGAACAGCAGATTGATTCTCTGTCACCTATTACTTCTAAGCGCTACATGCACCACTACAACTTCCCTCCCTATTCCACAGGAGAGACCGGTCGTGTGGGTACGCCTAAGCGTCGTGAAATCGGTCACGGATTCTTGGCAGAACGTGCACTTGTGCCTGTTCTTCCTGCTCGTGACGAGTTCCCTTATGCAATCCGTCAGGTTTCTGAAGCACTCGGCTCCAATGGATCAACATCCATGGGTTCTGTCTGTGCCTCGACACTGTCATTGCTCAACGCCGGTGTGCCACTGCGCGCACCTGTTGCAGGTATCGCCATGGGTCTTGTCTCTGACACTGTTGATGGGGAAACCCGCTATGCAGCGTTGACAGACATTCTGGGTGCAGAAGATGCACTCGGCGACATGGACTTCAAGGTTGCCGGTACCGCAGACTTCATCACCGCTATTCAGTTGGACACCAAGTTGGACGGTATTCCTGCTTCTGTTTTGGCTGGAGCGTTGACTCAGGCTAAGGAAGCGCGTACTGCGATTCTTGCCGTCATCAACGCTGCCATTGAAGGTCCCGATGAGATGGCACCGACCGCACCACGTGTGATCAGTGTTCAGATTCCTGTCGACAAGATTGGTGAGCTGATTGGCCCTAAGGGTAAGACAATCAACGCCATCCAAGATGAGACCGGTGCTGACATCTCTATTGAAGAAGATGGAACCGTGTACATCGGTGCCGTTGACGGACCGTCAGCTGAAGCTGCACGTGCTCAGGTCAACGCCATTGCGAACCCACAGAACCCAGAAATTGGGGAACAGTTCCTAGGAACCGTTGTGAAGCTCGCTACCTTTGGCGCGTTCATCTCCTTGCTTCCAGGCAAGGACGGCCTCTTGCACATCTCTGAGGTCCGCAAGCTTGCTGGTGGTAAGCGTGTTGAAAACGTTGAAGACGTTCTCTCAGTTGGTCAAAAAGTCTTGGTGAAAATCACCAAGATTGATGACCGCGGCAAGCTCTCCTTAGAGCCTGTTGTCGAGGGTGACGAAGCAGCTTCTGAGGAAGCCGCAGAGTAACTCTTTTCTCATCACGAATGCCCGCATCTATGTGCGGGCATTCGTGCGTTAAGTAACAAGTAAATTACGTTTATTAAACACAGGGTATAAATCAGCATGGGTGAGTAAATCCCTGCTTTATTGTTGGACTAATGGATACGCAGCAGGGGGAATTCACCGCGGGGGAAGGTGATGTGTCGTCTTCGCGCCGAATTGGCCAAAGTGACCTTCATGCCTTTCCCCTTGCCTTAGGCACGGCAGTATTTGGCTGGACACTGCCCAGTGGCCGTTCGCGTGATGTGTTGGATCGTTTCACGGAACGCGGTGGAGAACTTATTGACACTGCCGATTCCTACTCCTCAGGACTTGCTGAGCAAATTATTGGTTCGTGGATGCGTGAACGGGGAAATCGTGACCACGTTCTCATTGCCACCAAAGTAGGGCGTCACCCCGAGTTCTCTGGGTTGTCCAGAGCGAATATTGTGGCGGCCGTTGATGCGTCCTTAGAGCGACTTCAAACTGACCATATTGATCTGTTGTATTTCCATGCTGAAGATGATGACGTGTCATTAGAAGAAAGCTTGGCTGCAGCCGAAACACTTATTTCTTCTGGAAAAGTTCGCGTTCTCGGTGCATCAAACTTTGGAGTCGATAAATTACTGGAAGCGCGTATTGCTTCGGGGACCGGTTTGCCCCGTTTTGAAGCAGTTGCCCTGGAATATTCTTTGATGCGCCGTGACATTGTTGATGGCAATGTGGCCATGATGGCCCAAGCCCAAAGTATGTCAATCATGCCGTATTTCATTTTGGCTAATGGTTTTCTTGGCCGTCACCGAAGTATCAAATCTTTTAATCCTTCCGATATTCGTGCTCGACGAGCTGCACAACACGGTGGTCGCCACGGAACAGCAGTATTACGTGAGCTTGAGGATATTGCCATGAGCCATGGAGCAGACGTGTCAACGATTGCCGCGGCCTGGGTGCTTGCTAGGCCTGGTGTGGGGATCCCCGCCATTGGGGTGGAATCTCTTGAGGAGCTCGATGCTCTCATGAATGTTCCTTTTGTGGAATTGACGAGGCATGAAATAGCTCAGTTGGATAGAGTCTCAGCTGAACACACTCGCCAGTGGATTCCTGGCCGCAAATAGCCTTGTTCTTTTTCGTCGCTGTCAGCTGGGTGCTCTAGGCTTGAGCACCGTATGAATAAACCAATCCTTTTCCCCCTTGATGTTCCTGAACTGGAATACCTGGCAACTGGTGACGCACTCGTTCGCCGAAGCGTTCTTCCCTCCGGTGTAAGAATTCTCACCGAGAAAGTACCCGGTGCCAGAAGTGTCACCTTGGGATATTGGGTCGCCGTGGGTTCTCGGGATGAGGTTCCCGCTGAAGAGGCTCATGATGGCCTGGCTGCTCATCCGGCCAGTTTGGGTTCCACTCACTTTTTAGAACATTTGTTATTCAAAGGAACCACACGTCGTACGGCGTTAGATATTGCCATCGCGTTCGACAGTGTCGGCGGTGAGCACAATGCTGCCACGGCAAAGGAATACACCTGCTATTACGCCAAAGTGCGCGATCAGGATTTGCCGATGGCCATTGATGTGATGAGCGACATGCTTACCTCGAGCTTGATTGATCCCGATGAATTTGAGATTGAGCGTGGAGTCATTCTCGAAGAGCTTGCGATGGCCGAAGATGATCCAGGTGACGTAGCTCAAGAACGCTTTAGTGAGTCTGTCTTGGGCAGCCACCCGTTAGGCCGCCCCATCGGGGGAAATCCAGAGACCATCAAAGCGGCAACCCGTGAAGCGGTCTATGCTCACTACGAGGCTAACTATCGCCCCAATGACCTGGTTATCACCGCTGCGGGCTCGCTCGATCACGATGAGGTCGTCACCCTCGTTCAAGCCACTCTCGTTGAAGCGGGGTGGGATTTGAGCATTACAGCAACGCCTGTTCCACGCAGGTCAACATCTCCAGCAAATATTTCGCAAGGAACAGCCTTAACAGTGATTCATCGTCCGATTGAACAAGCCAACATCATGTTGGGTGTTCCTGGAATTGTTGCCACAGACTCACGCCGGATTGTGCAAACGGTGATGAATGCCATTTTGGGTGGGGGAATGTCCAGCAGGTTGTTCCAAGAAATTCGTGAAAAACGCGGACTGGCCTATTCGGTCTTTTCTTTTGCATCGATGTATTCAGATGCAGGAACGTTTGGGCTGTATGCCGGAACATCACCATCTAAAGCTCCCGAGGTTGCCCAGCTGATGGTGGATGAATTCCATCGCCTTGCTGACTCTGGTGTCACAGAACAAGAACTTATTCGTGCCCAAGGTCAACTTGCTGGAGGTTCTGCTCTTGCGCTGGAAGACACGGACACCAGAATGTCCCGGCTAGGTAAAGCAGAAATCTCTTCGGGTGAATTTTTAGACTACGACGCCTCTATCGAGTTGCTCAATGCAGTCACCGCAAACGACATTCAAGCCTTAGCTGCTGAGCTCGCAGCGCAGAAGCTCTCCCTTGTTTCTGTGGGCCAGGCCAATGAAGTAGAACTCTCGCGTATCCTTGACCGGGGGTAATTCTTATGGCACACAACATCATTTTGGTTCGACACGGTGAACACTTAGACGCTGAGCACGGCGTCATTGATGGACCGCTGTCAGAGCGCGGAATTGCCCAAGCGGAAGCTGTCGGAAAGCGTCTTGCGGGGATGGATATTTCCACCATCTGGCACTCGCCGTTAGAGCGTGCGTGGGAGACCGTGCGCGTCATGGAAAAGTATGTTCACGCTCAAGCCGTCGAACCCTCAGCACTGCTGATGGACTGCATTCCTTCGGGTAAAACCCCAGAAACACCTGATTCGTTTGATCCTTTCTTTGGCTCTGTAACTGATGCAGAAATTGAAGCAGGCAGTGCGCAAATGGCAGATGCGGTTGCTGAGTTTCTTGGAGTTGGTCGACAAGACACCACCGACCTGATGGTCACACACAACAATGTGATCTCCTGGTTTGTTCGCGAGGTTCTTGATGCCCCGGACTGGAAATGGGTTCCGCTCAATCAAGCCCACTGCGCCATCACAGTGCTACAGCAACGCAGAGGTCGTCCGTGGGCATTACTTTCCCACAATGACGTCGGTCACCTTCCTGTGGAACTTCGCTCAGGCACACCCGGCTCCTTCACGATTTAGCAGAAGGTAGGCTGAGAAGGTGACTACTTCTGTTGCCGTCGTCGGAGCTTCTGGCAAGCTCGGGACCTTGGTATGCCGCCTCATCGCTGAGTCACCTGATTTCGAGCTGGTGGCACAGCTGAATTCTCATAGTGATCTCACTGAGATGGATAGCGCAGAGATTGTGGTCGACGTCTCTGTCCCGGATGTCAGTAAAGATGTTGTCCTGCATGCTGTAGCGGCTAACAAGAAGGTCCTTGTTGGGACTTCTGGGTGGTCTGAGTCCAAGATTTCAGATATCGAAACACTTGTCTCTTCACACCCTGAATCTGCCGTGTTGATAATCCCTAACTTTTCTTTGGGCTCAGCTTTATCCAGCAAGCTCGCCGCCATCGCAGCGGTTCATTTTGATGACATTGAAATCATTGAGACTCACGGACCACACAAAATTGATTCTCCCTCTGGCACAGCAACAAACACTGCAGAACGAATTGCTGCTGCCCGCTCGACCCCGGTCAGTGCGCCCTTTGCTGAACAAACGGCTCGGGGACAGCTAGTAGCCGGTATTCCTGTTCATTCGTTGCGCATACCTGGTGTTCTAGCTCAGCAAGAGGTTGTCTTTGGGGCAGATGGGGAAAAGCTCACGATTTCTCATGTGACCAGCTCTGAGCGCTCCTATGAGGCAGGAATCCTTGCCTCCCTGCGCGCTATGAGCTCTCTCACGGGCATCACCGTAGGTCTCGACCAGATTATTTCTCTCTAAACATGTTTGCCCGCGCTCTCATTGGCTCTTTAGTGATGGCCGCTCTCTTGGGGCTGTATTTGTGGGCAGCACTGTTTCAAGGCATTGTCATGATTGGCACAGGGGAGCCGGTCGCGGTTGCCATGGGCGTAGCACTTATTGTCTTGCCGGTGGTGGGTATTTGGGCGTTGTATCGAGAATTACGTTTTGGATTTAGCTCGCAAAAACTCCTGAAGATTATTCAAGCTGAAGGGGATGTGCCTGGCGATGATTTAGATCACAAGCCCAGCGGTCGCCCCATCCGCGAACAAGCAGATGAAGAATTTCCTCGTTATGCAAGGGCTGTTGAAGAAAGCCCAGACAGCTGGAAAGCATGGTTTAGGTTAGGCATTGCCTATGACGGTTCTGGGGACCGCAAACGAGCACGGGCAGCTATTAGAACTGCTATTGCCCTTTATCGAAAAAACCCTGCCTAATCCCAGGGAAGTAATACCGCAGGGTCCATTTTCCCGAGATAGCTCAACGCAGACAGGTATGCGCCATTGAAGCGGGCTCCAACATGGAGACATTCGCAGTCGTGTCCTGCGGTGACATGGCCAATGATGTCCCCTTGGCGAACTCGTTGACCTGCGGTGACTGATGGCTCTATGGGTTCAAAGCTGGAGAGGATGTTGCCATGTTTGAGGGAGAGAACGCCACGATCGACTACCGTCCCAGCAAAATGAACCACCCCATCGGCCGGTGCCAGGACATCTTGACCAACAGAGGCTGCGATATCTATCCCGCGGTGCCCGGCTGAATATTCGGTCAGGGGCGCATCGTAGGAGCGCATCACTGTGCGAGGACCTTCAACGGGCCATATCCAGCTCGGGGATTGTTCTGCGCTAGCGCGCACAGTGTTCAAGCTCAGTGCGACACTCACCGACAACAGTGACGTTGCAATAACTCGAAAAGCAAACGTGTTCCAGGGGCTCATGCCCCTATATGAGCAAGAATCTGCCTGGTTTCACCACAGTGTTCTATCTCACGTAGATAAAGAGGTAGTTAGGGGGCAGTGGAGGACTGCTTGGCGTACTCGGCATACATCTGATTTTCTCGTTCTTTACGAGGGAAGAAGACCAAGACAATCACCATGCCAACTGCCATGGTGATAATTCCTGCCGCATAGGCAACATCCGAGCCGTTGAGGAAAGACAACTTAGCTGCATCCACAATTTGTTGAGTGTAGTTAGGGTATTGGCTCGCAAGGTCTTCGGCACTCCCGAAAGACTTTTTCAACGTCGAGCTGACGTCGCTGGTAATCAAGGCTTGCGTTGCCGCCGGGGCGCTGGTTATTTGCGCGGCAATAGAGGATGCATAACTGGCGCCCAGAATTGCGCCCAGCATGGATTGCATAATGGACCCACCCAGGTCACGCTGTAAGTCACCGGTTCCTGAGGCCATTCCCACCTTGGTGACCGGAACAGAATCAGTAAGGGATCTCGATGCGGGGGTTCCGGCAAATCCGACACCAATACCAATCAGGGTGTAGCTGATTGCAACAACGTAATGGGGCGTTGACTCGTCCCAGAACAGATACATGACTCCAAAGCCCATCATGCAGACAATAAATCCAATGGTCAGTGTGATGCGGGAGCCAAACTGATCGATCAACCTACTGGAAAAGGGTGCTGAAATAACCATGGCTAAAGCGGCTGGCAGTATTGCTAAACCGGCTTCGAGGGTGTCATACCCCAGAACATTCTGAAGGAATTGTTGCCCAACAAACATGGCACCCATGAGGGAACCAAAGACAATGATTCCGGAGACGGCAGCCACCCAGAAGGTCGGGCGTGCAGCATAGACAAGATCAAACAGAGGGTCTTGGGCTTTCTTTTGGCGCCAGAAGAACAACACCCCTGCAATGACAGAGACAATCAGCATCCACAGGGCCACACCTTGCTGAGAATCAAGGGCGAGATAGTTTATTCCGAGCACCAAGGCGCCAATGAAGATCGCCGAAAGCACACCGCCAAGGTGGTCGACTTTGTCTTCGGTTTCATTGACGTGAGCAGGAACTAAGCGGCTTACCAACACAATCGCAACCACCGCAAACGGGACAGCAATCAAAAACGAATATCCCCAGGGCAGCACCATCAGAATTGCGCCGGCCATCACAGTCGAGGCGGCAGACAGCGCTGCACCAATACCTGACCACAACGCGATGGATTTAGTTCTCCCCATTCCCGACCACAGCGCTGTAATCAGCGCCAAAGTGGTCGGATAGGCCATCCCTGCCGCGAATCCACCTATGAGTCGAGAGATCGCAAGCATCTCAATGGACGTGGAGAAGGCACTCATAAACGCTGCAGGTATACCGATACACAAACCTAAAAGCAGCATTCCTTTACGACCAAAGCGGTCACCAATGGCGCCCAGATACAACACGGTGGAGGCAAGGCCTAAAGAAAAGCCGACAGCAACAATGTTCAAGCCTGCTTGCGAGGCGCCTAAATCTTTTCCGATATCGGGTAGCCCCACATTTGCTACAGCAAGATTCATGTTGGCAACCCCGGCGCCCAAAATCAGGGCGGTCAGAACCCAACCCGCATTCTTTGGGGCAGTGTTGGAAATGGAAGATGTTGTTGTGGAAGCCATGAGACTATCTTGGCCGTTTTTTGCATCCCTGTCGCGCTGATATGCTTATAGGGCACCACATTTATGTGGTGACTTCGCGTGTCCACCACGAGAAAACATATCCACCGGTCACATAAGGCTTTATGTGCGGATACGTACCTCGGACACTAGGGCGAGATTCATCCGAATACTCGCGACATAACCGCAAAAAGGCTCACGTGCATGCACGTGTGCCAAGAAAAGGAGATGGCCATGGCCGTCGTAACTATTCGCCAGCTGCTTGACAGCGGTGTTCACTTCGGACACCAGACTCGTCGGTGGAACCCCAAAGTAAAGCGCTTCGTTTTAGCTGAGCGCTCCGGTATCCACATCATCGACCTGCAGCAGTCCCTTCAACACATCGACAACGCCTACGAGTTCGTCAAAGAAACTGTTGCCCACGGTGGAACAATCCTCTTTGTCGGAACAAAGAAGCAGGCTCAGGAAGCAATTGCTGAGCAGGCAACCCGTGTGGGACAGCCCTTTGTAAACCAGCGCTGGTTGGGTGGTCTCTTGACCAACTTCAACACCGTTGGAAAGCGTCTTGCTCGCATGAAGGAACTCGAAGAGCTCGACTACGAAGACCCCACAAAGAGTGGCTTCACCAAAAAAGAATTGCTCATTAAGAAGCGCGAACTCGACAAGCTCCACAAGAGCCTCGGTGGTATCCGCAACTTGACCAAGACTCCTTCTGCAATGTGGGTTGTTGATACCAAGAAAGAGCACCTCGCTATTGATGAGGCGAAGAAACTGGGTATCCCTGTTATCGGTATTTTGGACACCAACTGTGATCCAGATGAGATGACCTACCCCATCCCCGGTAACGATGACGCAATCCGCTCTGTCGGACTGCTGACTCGGATCATCGCTGATGCTGTTGCTGAAGGCTTGATTCAGCGTCACCAAAAGCCTGAAACCGGCGAAGAAGCAGAACCTCTTGCTGAGTGGGAACGCGAACTTCTTGAAGCCAGTGCACCAGCAACCGAAGAGGTTGTTGTCGAGGTTGTTGCTGAAGATGCTGCTCCTGCAAAGGAAAAGGCACCTGCTAAGAAGGCTGCAGCTCCTAAGGCTGAGAAGGCACCTGCTGAAAAGAAGCCTGCTGCAAAGAAAGCCGCAGCTCCTAAGGCTGAGAAGGCAGAACCCGCAGAAAAGAAGGCTGCTGCAAAGAAGGCACCTGCTGCGAAGAAGCCTGCTGCTAAAAAAGCAGACTAATTTCCCCTTTTTACCCTGATTGAAGGAGTACAACTATGGCTAATTTCAGCATGGAAGATCTAAAGACACTGCGTGAGCGCTTGGGAACCGGAATGGTTGACACCAAGAAAGCTCTGGAAGAAGCAGATGGTGACCTCGAAAAGGCCACTGAAATTCTTCGTCTCAAAGGAGCAAAGGGAAACGCGAAGCGTGCTGACCGCTCCACCAGTGAAGGCTTGGTAGCTGCCACCACTAACGGTGACACCACGACCATGATCGAGCTGGCATGTGAAACCGACTTTGTGGCCAAGGGTGACAAGTTCGTTGCGCTGTCAGACAAAGTCTTGGCCGCTGTCGCAGCAGCTGGTGCCACCACCGTCGATGAGGCGTTGGCTGCACCTGCTGATGGCAAAACTGTTGCCGATGTCATCAATGATGAAGCTGCAATTTTGGGCGAAAAGATTGAACTGCGTCGCGTTGTGGCTTTGACCGGCGAGAACTTCGCTGTCTACCTCCACAAGACCAGCCAAGACTTGCCACCACAGGTTGGCGTTGTTGTTGCCTACACCGGAAGCGATGCCGACACTGCTCGCAGTATTGCTCAGCACATTTCATTCGCAGACCCCATCTACCTAAGCAAAGAAGATGTTCCTGCCGAAGAAATTGAAAAAGAGCGCGCCATCGTCACCGAAATCAGCCGCAATGAGGGTAAGCCTGAAGCGCAGCTGGAGAAGATCGTGGATGGTCGTATCAACGCTTACGTCAAGCAAATTGCGTTGCTGGAGCAAGAATACGCTCGCGATAACAAGTTCAAGGTTTCTCAAGTTCTTTCTGACGCAGGTGTTACCGTAACCGGTTTCTCCCGCTTCAAAGTTGGAGCCTAACTTCTAGTCATCTTGTGAAAAGAGCCCGACTCCTCGCTGAGGATGCGGGCTCTTTTTAGTTTTGCTGGCTGCCTGAGTGTGAGTGAGCTGTGCGCGGTGTGACCCAGTAGATTTAGAATGAAAGTACGAGCACAAAGGACGTCGCATGCCACACACTAAACGCCCCAGAAGAGTCCTTCTCAAATTATCTGGTGAGGCATTCGGTGGCGGGGGACTGGGAGTCAACCCCGACATTGTCAGTGGTATTGCGAAAGAAATTGCAGCGGCCAGTAAAAGTGTTCAAATTGCCGTCGTCGTCGGTGGAGGAAACTTTTTCCGTGGAGCTGAGCTCTCCCAGCGAGGAATGGACCGTGCCCGGGCCGACTACATGGGTATGCTCGGCACCGTCATGAACGCACTGGCATTACAAGACTTCTTAGAACAAGCAGACGCGGAAACCCGCGTGCAGTCCGCCATTGCGATGGCACAGGTTTCTGAACCCTACCTTCCTCTTCGGGCTATTCGTCACCTGGAAAAAGGCCGGATTGTGGTCTTTGGAGCAGGCGCTGGGTTACCCTTCTTCTCTACCGATACGGTCTCTGCACAGCGGGCACTTGAGATTCATGCTGACGAGGTTTTGGTAGCAAAAAACGGCGTAGATGGTGTCTACACTGATGATCCAAAGAAAAATCCTGACGCGAAGCTCCTGACAACAGTCACTTATCGAGAAGCGCTCAAAAGCGGGCTCAAGGTGGTCGATTCGACCGCATTTAGCTTGTGTATGGATAACAAAATGCCGATGCGGGTATTTGGTATGCAACCGTCTGGGAATATCACCAAAGCCATTTTGGGCAAACCCATTGGCACACTCGTCACCAACTAGACTGTCAACCTAAGAAACTTTCAAGGAGTGACCGTGATTGCGGATGTTTTAGCAGATGCCAACGAACGTATGGCCAAAGCTGTTGAGGTAGCAAAAGAAGACTTTGCAACGGTACGCACGGGACGTGCTAACCCCGCTATGTTCCAAAAAGTCATGGTGACCTACTATGGCAGCCCCACTCCGCTGGCTCAGCTTGCGTCAATGCAAAACCCTGAGGCACGCACTCTCTTGATTACGCCATTCGACAAGTCATCACTGCGTGATATTGAACAAGCACTTCGCGATGTGCCTAACTTGGATGCAAACCCAACAAACGACGGCAATGTGATCCGCGTGACCATGCCAGAGCTCACCGAGGAGCGTCGTAAAGAGTACGTCAAAATTGTGAAGACTAAAGCAGAAGACGCCAAAGTATCTCTGCGCAATATCCGCCGCAAAGCAAAAGACGATATTGATGCCTTTAAGGGTGAACTCGGAGATGATGATCTAGCTCGTGGAGAAAAAGAACTCGAAGCTTTGACCAAAAAGTATGTCGATGCAGTCGATGACGCTCTCAAGCACAAGGAAGCTGAACTGCTCAAGGTTTAGCCCAGGCGCTGGTCTCCGGTTATGAACGATCATCCGCAGAAAGATCCCGGTAGTCGCAGGGATCCTGCCGGAGAGCTCTATGCGCAATTGCGTGCTACTCGGGCTGATTTTGAGCGCCAACTTGAAGCACGTAAGCAACAGTTTGATGAGACCAATGAGAAGATCAAGGCTAAATCTGGACGTAATCTCATCGGCGCCATTGGAATCGGTGTCTTTCTTGGGGCGTTGCTGCTGCTGAGCCTGCTGGTGACCAAAGAGCTCTTTATGCTCTTTGCTGGTGTTCTCGTGGGTATATCCTCGGTTGAACTAGCCAATGCTCTTCGTGTTATGGGGCGAACTGTTCCTCGGGTTCCCACGGCTGTGACCGCCCTAACTGCGATACCAGCAGCGTATTACTGGGGAATGCTGGGTGCATTCGCTGTTGTTTTTGTCGGGCTTGTTGTCATCGTGGCCTGGCGTGCTATATCTATCAAACGAAGCAGTCTGACTGATCTGAGCTTGACTAAAGATGCGTTAGCTGCAGCTTTTGTCCAGGGCTACGTCACCATTTTGGCCAGCTTTGCCGTTGCCCTCGTCGCGCAACCAGATGGTCAATGGTGGACACTGGCATTCTTGATCATTGTTGTTTCGGTGGACACTGGCGCCTATGTCAGTGGCTTGAACTTTGGAAAACACCTTATGGCGCCATCTATCAGCCCCAAGAAGACTTGGGAAGGTTTTGCTGGTGCGGGACTTGCGGCCATTATTGCTGCTGTGTTGCTGAGCGTTTTTATGCTGAACCAACCTTGGTGGCTTGGTCTTATTCTGGGGCCTTTATTGTTGATGAGTGCTACCGCTGGTGATTTGGCTGAATCACATATGAAAAGAACTATTGGAATTAAAGATATGAGCACCTGGTTAGCAGGTCATGGTGGTTTTCTTGATCGGCTAGATTCCATATTGCCCTCAGCCCTTGTCATGTTTGTGATGTATTTCCTGGTCATGGGTTGAACGCCCATAAAAGTCTGAAAGAATAAGCCTCGTGAGTGTCTCCTTCCCCCGTGTCAAACGCCGTGTTCGCGGATATCGAGTCGACGAAGTAGATTCCTTTATTACCGTGGCCCGCAGCGCATATGACTCTCCTATTGCTGGAGTGGAAACGCTGACATCTCAGGCCATTCGTGCGACATCTTTTGGAATTCAAAAGGGTGGCTATTCCACAACCCACGTCGATGCGGCCTTAGAGCGGCTTGAAACAGCATTTGCTGACCGGGAACGCGCCATTGTGTTGGCAACCCAGGGTGAAGATGCCGTTATCGCCGAAGCAACTGAGCTTGCCGCTTCGCTTACCGCGCGTTTTGACCGAAAGCCTCGTCATCGTTTTCGTCGTGTCTCGGTTTTGGCGCAAGGCTATGCTCCGAAAGATGTGGATGCATTTACCGACCGTTTAGCTGAGTTTATGAAGACCGGAAGCGGAGTTACCATTGCAGATATTCGAGCCGTGACTTTCCGTTCTGCACTGGGCGGTTATGAGGAAGCTCAAGTTGATGCGGTGCTAGATGCTCTAATTGAACTTCTATTGTCCCTGGGCAACAACTAAAACTCCTGCTCAGAAGAGGTTAAGTGGCTGATGCCATGGTGCACAGGCTAACATTGAATAACTGTGGGAAAACACGCTGAAACAAAGCTGACGCCGGGAAAAGCTGTTCCGGCTGTTTTGCGTACTCGCGTGACAAAAAAATCCCCGTCATCTCGATCTAGATTTCGGTTGATTCCAGGCCACCGGTCAACGGGGATGTTTATTGCGGCTTTTCTTGCCACCGTGTCATTCATGTTGGTCAATGTCGTCGATCCTTACTCAGGAACAGTAGCTTCACCGTATTTCATTCCTGTAACACAGAGCGTGAACGTTGATTCGGATATTGAGACTCAAAACGTTGCAATCGATGGAAAATACACCACCGCAGCTTCCCGAGATGGCGTGAAAGTCTCGGCCCCCAAACCTGCTTCTGCGAGCGCTCCTGCTGCCGGTACTCCTGATCCAGGCAGTGCCCAAGCAATCGCTTTGCAGAAAGTTACCGAACGCGGTTGGGGCATGGACCAATACAGCTGCTTAGTCTCCTTATGGAACCGCGAATCCAGGTGGAATGTGTATGCCCACAACAAGAGCAGTGGCGCCTACGGTATCCCACAGTCATTGCCCGGTGAAAAGATGGCTACCGTCGCAGATGACTGGCAAACAAACCCAGCAACACAGATTGAATGGGGTCTGCGCTATATCTCTGCACGATATGGCTCACCCTGCGGCGCCTGGGCGCACTCTGAAGCACGCAACTGGTACTAATGGCAAAGAACAACCGTTCCCGCAAACGTCACGGGGAATATGAGCCGTTAGATATGTCTAAAGTTTCCGGGAGTATGCGCAAGACGGAAGTCAAGCGTGGTCGTCCATGGACGGTGCAGAGTATTTCCTCGATTAATGCACAAAAGGTGTATGTGTGCCCTGGCTGTCATCTGGAGATCCCCCCGGGCACAGCCCATCTGGTTGCATGGCGTAACGATGGGCTGATGGGGGAAGCGGCAGATTTAGAGGAACGCAGACACTGGCATGAGACGTGCTGGAAAGTGAGTTAGGCGTGGGCGTTGAAATTCGAGGTGGGCTTAACCTTCCTGCTCTCCGGGAGGACATTGAACTCCAGACCTCAGATGGGTTGACTTTGGTGGGGGAGTTAGCTCTTCCGTTGGACAAGCCTCCTGTCGCAACGTTGGTGACATTACACCCGCTTCCCACCGCAGGCGGGTTTATGGACTCACATATCCTTCGTAAAGCAGCAGGGCGCCTTCCCGCTCTTGCTGATCTTGCTGTCCTGCGCTTCAACACCCGTGGCACAAAATCAGCCAGAGGTCAGTCCGAAGGAAAGTTTGGGCACGGGAATGATGAGCGAGGTGATGTTGCTGCAGCGATGGACTTTGTTGCGAGCCGTCACCTGCCACATCCGTGGCTTGTCGGGTGGTCCTTTGGGACGGAACTTGCGCTGAAATATGGCCTAGAACACGGCATAGAAGGGGCGATTTTGCTTTCCCCACCCTTGCACCGTGCCACGGCAGAGGAGGTCGCTGCCTGGGATAACACCTCTAAGAA
>JBIIGO010000076.1:0-5141 GCA_044236405.1 Aurantimicrobium sp. | reverse complement strand
TGTTGAGATTCTTTCTGCAGACTCTCCCTTGTTGTGGTGGAAGAGGGGCGAAGGCTTCATCGGAATAGACGAATGTGCCAAATACACATTCTCCGGGCACGCAAGATTTACAGACGCATCTGCCATGTGGGTTGACATTGTTTCTAAAGCTCAGGTCACAGACAGCGTGAAACTTCGTGGCACAGGGTTGATCAGTGTCTCCACCTTTGCTTTTTCAGATCACTCCCCCACCCCAAGCACCCTGATCATTCCTCACTACATTGTGGGACGAACCGCTGGCACCACCTGGTTCACCAGAATTAGAAAAACAGAGGAACCCGAGGATAATCTCACCGCAGAGATGGCCCAGCAGATCATCACTGAACTTGTTGCGAACAAAGCCACCACAGGAGTTCCCCTGAGCTTCGCCTCACACGACCATGATCTCTTCACCGGGAAAGTCGACCAGGCACTTGAGCAAATTGCCTCCGGCGACGTCGAAAAGATTGTTCTCTCGCGCACGCAGAGTGCGCCCATCCCACCCAGCTTTGACCTCAGGCCAGCCCTGCGTCATCTTGCAGAGAGTTATCCAGATTGTTGGACCTTCTGCGTTGATGGCTTTTTTGGCTCGAGCCCCGAAACCCTGATCAATGTCACTGGCGGACACTTTACGGCCAAGGTTCTTGCGGGAACTGCTCCTCGTGGAACGGACTCAGCATCAGATACCCAAATGGCCTCAGAACTTGCCTCCAGCAGCAAAGACCTCGATGAGCACGGATTTGCTTCGAGGTCGGTATACAGGGCCCTCGATCCCTTAGTTACACAGTTGAGCATGAGTGATGCTCCCTACACATTGAAACTGCCCAATGTGTGGCACTTAGCTTCCGACATTGCAGGAGAGTTATCGCCCGAGGTCTCGAGCTTGGACATTGTTAAAGCACTCCATCCCACTGCTGCTGTTGCTGGGACTCCTACTTCTCACGCAGTAACGCTAATCTCTGAGATTGAAGGTTTTGACCGTGGGCGTTATGCCGGACCAGTCGGTTGGATGGGCGCTAACGGAGATGGGCAGTGGGCAATTGGCCTCCGGTGTGCTCAACGATTCAACGACCGCATTGAAGCATACGCCGGGGGCGGCATCGTCTCTGATTCCATTCCAGAAAAAGAATATGTCGAAACAGAAATGAAATTCCGCCCCGTTCTTGACGCCCTGTCTTAGCGTTCGAGTACGACTTCAACGAGTTGGGGCAGAGACTGTGGTGCGATGAGGGCGGCTTCCAGCTGGCTTACCGTACTTACTTTGACGTAATTCCAGCCAAAGCCCTCTGCAAGTTTTTCAAAGTCAACAGTGACTGGGGTCAAAAGCACACGATCAATGTTTTCAGCTGTAGCTGATTCTGATACTTCGAGTGCATCAAAAATAGTTCCGCCGTGATCATTGCCCACAATGACTTGAACATGAGGCGTACCTTCACCCTGCGTCAAGACGAGAGAACCACTGTCATGCACCGTTGCAAGATCACCTAAGAGAACGCGCGTCACGGCGCCCTCGCTGGCAGCAGCGATTCCCCTGGCTGTAGAGATGGTGCCATCGATTCCCGCTAAGCCTCGGTTGGCAAAAACGGGGATCTTCTTTCCGGGCACATACTTATCAGCCACCCGAATTAGTCTGGATGCCCCAAAGACCAGTCGATCATGTGGCCATGATGCTTTCCACACTGTTCCCACGAGTACTTCACGGGAGATGGGTGCTCTGCTTGCCGCTAGTTCAGCTTTCAAAAAATCTTTTCGCTCTTGCCACGATGTGGATCGCGAACCTGAAACGTCAGGAGCAATCTGAAGAGCCTGGTCGATGACCGCATGTTCTTGCTCTTCGGCATACTCTCTGCCTCGGGTGATCCACAATCCCAACCACGACAGATCCGGTTCACTGATCTCTACCCTCACCGCGTCGGCAACGGTGACAGAGCGTGAGGTCGGGTTATAAACCTCAGGGGATGAGCCCGTGATCACAATCACTTCAGCTTCTGGAAGACCAGCAAGCAGCGCAGGTACTTCCCTGCTGAGCGTGGGGTGTCCAAAAAGGATGATGCGCTCAATGGCAGCGGTCAGATCCTGGTCGCCTAACACCTTGCGATAGGCAGGGATGAGGTTCCTTCCAAAACGTGCTCCACTTGTCACCTCAGCAATAAGGGGCCATCCTCCGGCATGAGCACAGTCTTCGGCTTCGTCGCCCGCACCTGTTCCCGCAATCACAATGGTGTTGAGGTTCGTCGTTATGGTGTGCAGGGTGTGCTCAATAACACAGGCTGGGTAAGAAACCTCTCCAGCTTCCCTGAGACGAACCGGGGCAGAAAGGGGTTCGACGAATGCCACGTTGAGATGCACGGGACCTGGCGAATCAATATCTGCGGCGGCCTTCCACAGTTCTTGGGCTACCTCGCGTCCTCGCTCCGAGCCTATTTCAGGTGAGGTGGGAGCTGGCTCATCAAGAGCTAATCGTGGAGCAAACCCAAAAATGTTGTCTTGCTTCGTGGTTTGGTTGACCCCTACGCCGCGTAGTTCGTGCGGGCGATCTGCGGTCACCACGATCATAGGCACACCCGAGTGATGGGCCTCGAGTACTGCGGGGAAAAGGTTTGCGACGGCGGTACCGGAGGTCGTGATGACCACGGCAGGACTCTGGCTTTCTAAAGCAAGCCCCAACGCAAAGAAACCTGCAGAGCGTTCATCAATGCGAACGTGAAGCTGAACATCGCCGCGTGCTTCAAGCTCCGCAGCAACAAGAGCTAAAGCCTGGGACCTAGATCCCGGACTAACCACAATATGCTCTACTCCACACTCAACCAGGTGGATCAAAAATTCTGCAGAAAATGCAGAGGCAGCAGATATCTCACTCACGAGGGCTCTTGGGAGAAGGTGGTTCTTCATCCGCTGGAGGGAATTTCAGGCCACGAAGAAAATCAATATCATCATCAGGGGCTGAGGGGCCTCGACGTGGTTTGCCAGAGAACTTCTTTCCTCGGCCTACAAGGAACCACAAAATGGGGCCCACAACAGGGATCACAATAATGATGAAAACCCACAGCCCTTTAGGCACTCCGCGCACGCGTAACCGGTCAATCAAGATTGCGTCAATGGCGGCATAGACCATCAGGGCAACTGCCACAATCACAGCAATAACAATTAATCGCGTCATAGTCCTTCCAGTCTAGGGTTGGCTCTCACGTAATGCCCAGTTGCAAGAATCTAGAATGAAGCTATGAAGAAGTCCACCTGGTTCTGGTTCTCGTTCATGCGTATTGCCGCATTCGCTATCCCATTGGTTGTGATGCTGTTCTTAGGGATCGAGCCGTGGATTGCTGCGTTGCTCGCAGCAATAATCGGACTGTGTATTTCGTACATCTTCTTTGCCCCCACGCGGAACGCCCTTTCACAGGCACTCTATGAATCTCGCCAGGCCAAAAAAGCCGCAGCTAAGGACGAAGAAACCGAAGACGCTCTACTGGATGCTGCGTCAAAGAAAAAAGACCCAGGCAAGGCTTAGGCCATAAAACAACGCTGTTGCACTGGCAAGTTTCAACGCCAAGATGTATTCGGCAGCTGTCTTCGCGGTAACCGTGATGAGGCAGGCTGGAAGCGCGATGAGTAATCCGAAGAAGACAACCCACGCTTGAGCGAAGAACAGTGCGAAATAAATGTTAATTACAAAAGGCGCCAGCATGAAGAAGCAGAACAGGATCGCTGAGGGCAATCGTCCAATCCGCACCGACAGTGTCTTCTTGCCAGCTTGAATATCGGTATCGATATCTCGGATGTTGTTCACAATCAACACTGCACACGCTAAGAACCCAATCGCGGTTGCCCCCAACAGTGCTTCGCCGTTAATGAATCCTGCTTGGACATACATTGTTCCTAAGGTGGCAACGAGTCCGAAGAAGACAAAGACGGCTAGTTCACCGAACCCGGCATAGCCATAAGGTTTCTTTCCCCCGGTATAAAACCACGCAGCAATCAGACACACAGCACCCACAATGAGAATCCACCACAGCTGAGTGAGAATGACGATGGCAATGCCCGCACCTGCGGCAAGAGCAAAAAAGATGAGTGCAGCTGCAAGAACCTTCTTGGGTTTTGCGGCACCCGAACCTGTTAGTCGGGCAGGACCCTTTCGATATTCATCAGTTCCACGAATGCCATCGGAATAATCGTTGGCGTAGTTCACTCCGATTTGTAGTGAAAGCGCAACGACCAAACACAACAGAGCAAGCGCAGGGTCAAAGCTATCCGCAACGGCGGCGGCACCCGAGCCTATGGCAACCGGAGCAATCGCTAAAGGAAGGGTTCGAACCCTGGCGCCAGCGACCCAGTCTCGAACCGTAGCTTTTTTCTGACGTGGTGGCTGTGCTTTGTTCTTGGTCTTACTAGACATAACCTCAGCCTACTTTTTTCCCATGGCGAAAGATGTCAAAGCTTGGCGGTCAATCTTTCCTGAAGGAAGTAGCGGTGGCTCTGCAATAAAGCACACAACTGCCGGGTCAGCTGCTCTCCCCAGCTCTGAACGAATGAGATCGTGAATGGCATCGGCTATTGATTCGTGTTCCTTGGGCTCTATCCCACACACAATCACTGCAGGCCGAGAACCCCATTCCGAATCTGGAATATAAACAGCATGTGCCTCTACATCCCTGTATTTACGGCGAACAAGAGACTCTAAAGAATCCAAATCAATTTTGATTCCCCCAGAAATAATTGTTCTGTCCCGTCGGCCTCCCACGGTCAAGATCCCCTTATCGAGAACTCCCGTGTCTTCGGTGACATACCATTTCTTTCCATTCCGAATTTGGAATACGTCCGCCGTGCGCCGATCATCACCGAGGTACCCCTGTGCAAGTACCGTTCCGGATACAGCAATGGTGTTGTCCTCGGGATCTATCTCAACCTCAACACCATCGAGGGGAACGCCGTCATACACACAGCCACCAGCTGTCTCACTTGAGCCATACGTGTGAACGATGGTCAATCCACACTCCTGCGCTCTTTGACGCAGGTGTGAATCCAAAGCCTGGCCGCCGATCAGGATGGCATCGAGTTGTTGAATGGACCGAGCAATATCTGGATTGTTCTCACACGCGTCAACTACTCGAGCAAGTTGAACAGGG
>JBIIGO010000010.1:0-18988 GCA_044236405.1 Aurantimicrobium sp. | reverse complement strand
CCCGAGGCGCTGACGAGATTCCCGACCTGAACAGTGGCCGTGAAGATACGAGCATGGTCTGGTCCATCGGCGTGAACGTGATAGACCGGCACCTCGTCCCCGAGCCGTGCAGCTGCTTCTTGTAGCGAGGTTTTGGGGTCCATTGCAGCCCCGAAACGTTCAGGGTTGCCCAATAAAGGAGTGACGAGTTTTCTCACCACCAGAGTTGCCTGCTCTTGCCCTGCGCTTATAAAGGTGGCACCAATTAACGCCTCGAGGGTGTCCGCCAAAATAGATTCTTTGTCCCGGCCGCCAGTGAGCTCTTCACCGTTACCTAATTTGATAAAAGATCCCAGGTTGATTGTGCGGGCAATCTCAGCCAATGCAAGGGTGGATACTAGGGCAGCACGACGCTTTGCTAAATCTCCTTCATCCAAACCAGGATGAGATTCGTAAAGCATTACCGTGACGGCTTGCCCCAGAACAGAGTCCCCCAGAAACTCAAGGCGTTCGTTGTGAGCTATGCCACCGTGCTCATAGGAATACGAGCGATGCGTGAGAGCTTGATCAAAAAGTGGGTCATCTAAGGTCACACCAAAAGCGTGCGATAAATCTGACCTATCGGTCACGTGACCAGGGGTTAGAGAGCTCATATTCTCTCTTCAAACTGAGGTGTGACTAAACGTCAGCGACCTTGCGACCCTTGTACTCCATGAATAGTGGGGTGCCAGCAGAGTCTTCAACAACCTTTGCGCGGTGAGGCAGGCTGTAGGTTACTTTGCCGGACGCATCGACGGACTTCACCAAGGTGGCGGCAGAAGCCTTCCACTGGGAACGGCGCATACGAGTACTTGCTCGTGACATTTTGCGCTTGGGAACAGCCATGGCTATCTCTTCTCTTTACTTCTTAGGTGATGTGTCACCGTGGTCTTCGGAAGCAACCAGTTGACTCAATGCGGCCCACCGTGGGTCCATGCTCTCGTGTGGTTCTGGTACCAGTGCTGTAGTCAGACGCTCGCCTGTCTCAGGATCAAGACCGGCACAGTCTGGCCGGCACACCGGCTGGAACGGAAGTGCAAGCACAACCGCATCCCTAATCAGAGGTTCAAGATCCACGTGGTCGTCGTGAACCTCATAATCAAATGCTTCGTCAATAGAATACGCGAAAAGTTCTTGAAATTCGAGTTCGAGCTCCAGCTGCAGAGGCTCAAGACACCTTCCGCACTCTCCTGAGGCCATCGTTTCCAGTTCGCAGGTAGCCAAAATGCCTTCGCCGAGTACCTCTAATCTCACATCAAGATGCAGTGAAGTGCCTTCGTTAACCGCGACTAAGCCTTCCCCTAGCTTCTCGGGAACGACAAGCTCTTTCTCGAATTCACGATATTCACCTGGACGGTGAACGAGGTCATGAACATCGAGTGTGTAGGGAGTTTCAACAAATTTAGCCACGAATAAAGTCTAGGTTCTGCTGCCCCGGATGCGCGCAACAATTTTTTTACTGAGTTTTTGCGCAGGGATATCAAGAATAAGCCGCGCGATAAACGTCAATGCAATGGAGACTAGCGTGATTGCGGTTGCTTGCACGAGGAAAAATTCAACCCATTTACTCTCTGGGAACCTGCCCGTAGGGGTTCCTAAGACAATATTTGACCATTGAATGAGTGGTTGGTGGAAGACGTAGATTCCAAAGGAATACACCCCAAAGAAAGTCATGATGCGACCGGTTTTACTGGTGGCAGAAACAGTGAATTGAGTGAGCTGGAGAATAAAGAAGGCAAAAACAATCGCGGCAAAGTAGGTAATGGCATAGCGATAGGAATCCCAATGCCAATCCTTTTCAAGAAAGTAAAAACTTCCCACAGCAGCCAACGACAAAAGGAAAAGCCCCTTGTTTCTCCAGCGCGACAGCGTGTTGAAATAGCGGGCAACTAAAAGACCAATTCCAAAACCAATCAGGGCACGGCCCAGAGCTTCAAAGCCGCGAATAGGGCCACTGGACTCAATGAATCCGGCATCTGTTGTCAACCCGTACCACAGGAAAAAATACCCCACAGCAATGGCGGCAAGAATACCTGCGCTGTATTTGATCATGACCAGCGGGGTGTAGATGAGGTTGGCAAACCACTCTGCAGATAACGACCACAGCGGAACGTTTATCGCAATGGCGGCAGCAGAAAAAATCTGTAACAGCAAAAAGGCTGCCGCAAGAATTGCTGCTTGATCACTGGGAGATAGGCCAACCAACGATCCATAGGGAGGTGAAAAATTATCTTTGGCAACCAGCACACTGCGCTCCCAGGAGAGAGCAAACAATGCCACCACCAAAGAAAGGATGGTCAGGGGCCAAAATCGAAATGCTCTCTTGGTGATGAACACCCGTGCATCTCGAACAAATGTGGCTGGCTTCTGGGGCATGCTGTGCAGTAACACAAACCCGCTCAGTACGAAGAAAAAGTCCACGAACAGATAAAAAGAGTCCAGTTGGGGGAAATCACTCGTCGCACTTACCACGACGTGGAAAGAAAGCACACCCAAGGCAGCCACTCCTCGCATGCCATCGAGGAGCGTAAATCGGGGAGAAACCGGAGAACTCATCACACATAACTTACCGGGATGAGCCCGCGTTCTGTGTCCTGGGACTCGAGGCAGTGTTGTAACCAGATAAACTTGATGTCATCCGCGGGAGTGGTGAAATTGGTATACACGCCAGATTTAGGTTCTGGTGCCGAAAGGCGTGAGGGTTCAAGTCCCTTCTCCCGTACAAGTTCATTACAGCGTTTGTAGGACACATAGAAGGAAGATGATGCTGCTCGCCTCCGCACTTGATTCACAACTTACAGATGTTGTCGGACAAGTTGGCGTTGTTCTGTTTTATCTTGTTATTTGGGGTCTGGTTTTTGCCGGAACAGGGCTTTTTGTTGGCGCCTTTATTCCCTTCATCACCGGAGACTCGCTTCTGTTTGCCTCTGGACTTGTCACTGCCGTTACTCCGGGTCTTAACATTTGGATTTTGGCACTGGGAACCGGCATTGCAGCTTTTATTGGTGACCAGGTCGGATACATTCTGGGACGCCATTTAGGTCGACCATATCTGGATAAAAAGAGCGGCCCCAGAATGATCAAAATCATCGACAAAGTCGATGTCTTTTACAAACGTTACGGCTGGTGGTCTGTCGTCATTGCCCGCTTTATTCCCTGGGCCCGTGTCTTTGTTCCGTGGGTTGCCGGTATTGGAAACATGAACTATTTCAAGTTCCTGAGCAGCAATTTTGTGGGAGCAGTCGCCTGGGGCGTCGGGCTGACCTTGACGGGGTACTACGCAGCAAGCATCCCTGGAGTGCGCGCAGCCGCCTACGTCATTGCTGGATTCTTTATCACCTTGTCCATTGTGTGGAGTGTGCGCACCTGGATTCTCGAACGTCGGGATCGCAAAGCTGCTGGAATGGGTTCCTGACAAACAGCCGAGAACTGGCTTTAACTCAGGCACTACTGTTATCTAAGACACTCCACAATTGAAAGTGACCAGATGCACAGCTCCCTGATCCCATTTCTTGACCCAGCAAACCTCATTGAGGGCTTCGGGGCATATGCACTCTTGGGTGTCTGTTTTATTGTTTTTGCCGAAACTGGCCTTCTCGTGGGTTTCCTCCTTCCCGGCGACACCTTGTTGTTCATGACCGGTGTTCTTGCCGTCGATGAATCATTCTTTGGTGTCAACATCTTGTGGGTCTGTTTAGCCATAGCCGCAGCTGCCTTTATTGGCGGTGAGGTGGGTTATCTGATTGGCCATAAATTTGGGCCCGCTGTTTTTGAAAAGAAAGAAAGCGGTTTTTTTAGTACTAAAAATGTGGAGAGAACCAACTACTTCTTCACCCGTTACGGCGGTCTGGCAGTGATTATTGCCAGGTTTGTTCCTATTGTGCGCACCTTTGCGCCGGTAGCTGCCGGTGTTGGCCACATGAACTATAAGAAGTACACCCTCTATAACTTCATTGGTGCTCTTATTTGGGGCGCTGGGCTGACCTTCGCTGGCTGGCTAGTAGCCACACTCATTCCGCCGGTTAAAGACTTTGTTGTCGATTACATCGATGTTGTCTTGATTGGCGTCATCATCATTGTGTTGATCCCCAGTGTTTTCCACTACATCCAAGCTGTGGTGAAAGCTCGCAAGATCCGCAAAGAAGCAGATCACAAACACAGTCCAGCCGTTGACGCGCTCAGCCACGAAGAAGCAGAAAAGCTTGTCTTAGACGAAGACGTGTTTAATCAAAAACACGACGGTCGCCACGAGCAGAACCCTCAACCGTGACAGAAATCCTGAGGCTGACCGCCTTCAGTGAAACCCCTGACGGGGGAAACCCTGCCGGTGTTGTGCTGGATGCATCGCAGCTGAGCACCGAAGAAATGCAAGCTATCGCCCACGAGGTGGGATATTCCGAGACAGCGTTTGTCACCGCACACACGGACGTAGAAAACTCCTACGACATTCGCTATTTCACTCCCGAATCAGAAGTGGACTTCTGCGGGCATGCCACGATTGCCACCGGCATTGCCTTGGGGCGAATCCTGGGTGACACGGTGATTGAATTGTCCACTAAAGCGGGACCCGTGGAGGTCGATGTCACCGTGAACGGTTCTGCCGTCGTTGCCACACTGACCAGCCCACCTACCTCTGTCACCGCTCTAGAACAAGAACAGTTGTGGAAACTACTTGAGGCATTGGACTGGGATGAGGAAGATCTTGATACCAGGTTCCCCGCAGCGGTGGGCTTTTCTGGAAACTTCCACCCCATCTTGGTCGCTGACTCCAGGTCCCGCCTGGCGTCCTTAGATTACGACTATGACGAGCTCAAAGACGTGATGACCGAACACAACTGGACAACTATCCAGTTGGTCTACCCGGAAGACTCTGACCCTCACGCCCGCATCTGGCACTCACGAAACCCAGCGCCTTCGGTGGGAATCTATGAAGACCCTGCAACAGGATCAGCAGCTGCAGCCTTAGGAGCTTATTTTCTTGCTCAAGGAATCTATGGCACCGGAGATAACATCACCATCTTGCAAGGCGACGACATGGGCAGACCCAGCTCGTTGTTGCTGACTATCGGAGGATCCCGAATGAAAGTCTCGGGGACCGCAACAGACCTTTAGGCGCCAAAGGCGTCGGTGGGAACATCCTTCTCATCCTCGAGGATGGCCTGGACAATTCTCGCGGCGACAACGTCGCCGTCGAGGCCTTGTGGGAATGCCGGAGCAGTTCCCGCGATAGCTCTGCCTGCTAATCCGGTCTCGGTGTGTGGCGGACGGGTGTCAAGGACCCTGATTCCTTCTCGGCGCCACTCCCGCTGAACAGCGGTGACCAATGACTTCAGCGCAGACTTTGAGGCGCCGTAGGCAGCCATTCCTGCAGTCGGCATGTCTGAAATGACGCCAGAAATAGTCACCACAAAGGGGTCGTGCCCTGCCTCTGCGGAGGCATGCATAGCAGGTGAAGCTGCTGCCAAAAATTCCGCAACAGAGTTGTAGTTAATCTGTGTCAGTGAGAGCAGTGTGGGGGTGTCAAGATCTGCAACCGAACCAAAGGCCACAACACCATGAGCTAACACAATGCCATCGAGAGGCTCTGATGCTGTCACAGTACGAATGAGCGAGCTTGCAGCACCGGGAACAGAGAGATCAACCGTGAACATCTCTTCCGTGACACCAAGGGCTTGAAGGGCTTGAGCGTTTCTGCCGCTGAGCACCAAGCGAGCACCGTGAGAAGCGAGCAATGTGGCAATGCGTGAGCCCAAAGCTCCTGAGGCGCCTGTGACGAGAATTCTTTTACCAGCGAGGGAACTCATTGTCCCAACCTTTCTGCAAGCATCTGTAAGGCCCGAGCTCTATGACTCAGGGAGTTTTTATGTTCAGGATCTAGCTGTGCGGCTGAGAGCTCGAGGCCTTCGGGGATGAAGATAGGGTCATATCCAAACCCATGTTCCCCACGAACCTCATGGGCAATATGACCTGGCCACACACCTTCAACAACAAACTCTCTGCCCTCAGGATAGACAACAGCTATAGCGCAGGTGAAGTGGGCGCCTCTGTGGTGAGGGGGAACATCGTGGAGTTGGTCCAGCAGAAGCGCCACATTAGCCGCATCATCTTTTCGAGAACCTGCCCACCTGGCGGAAAAAATTCCTGGGGCACCACCTAACACATCGACACAAATGCCAGAATCATCGGCGAGCGCAGGTAGGCCGGTGTGATGGGCGGCAGCGCGAGCTTTAATCAACGCATTGTCGGCAAAACTGACCCCATCTTCGATGGGCTCAGGTCCGTCGTAGCTGTGGATGTCAATATCTGGGATGCTCTGGCTGATAATGGCTGTGAATTCCTCCACTTTGTGAAGGTTGTGTGTGGCCAGAACGAAGGTAGGCATTATCCGCGCTCGAGGCAGTCTCGTTGGTGCTGACCCAGCTCAGCAGAGCCCTGCAGGGCCAAATCAAGCAAACGGTTGAGTTCATCACGATCGAAGGGTGCGCCTTCGGCTGTTCCTTGGACTTCGACAAAGAGTCCACGTCCTGTCACCACAACGTTCATATCTGTTTCTGCGCGGACATCTTCGACATACGCTAAATCAAGCATGGGGACACCGTCGATGATTCCTACCGATACGGCGGCGACTGAATCGATCAATGGTTCTGCGCTTGCTGGGATGTGTTTGTGCTCTTTGCCCCATCGAATAGCTTCAGCCAGCGCAACATAGGCACCAGTAATGGCCGCAGTGCGAGTTCCACCGTCTGCTTGGAGGACATCACAGTCAATCACGATGGTGTTTTCACCTAAGGTTTTGGTGTTGACAATGGCACGGAGGCTTCGGCCAATCAACCGGGAAATCTCGTGGGTGCGTCCACCAATTTTTCCTTTGACAGATTCACGGTCCATTCGAGAGTTTGTGGATCTAGGAATCATGGCGTATTCAGCGGTGACCCACCCTTTGCCAGATCCGGTCATCCACCTAGGTACACCTGGAGTGAATGAGGCGGTGCAGAGCACTTTGGTTTTTCCAAAAGAAATCAGTGCTGAGCCTTCTGCCTGTTCGCTCCAGCCGCGCTCAATGGTGATGGTGCGCAGCTGATCAACGTTTCGACCGTCAGCACGGGGGGTTTGTTCGGACATGTTTTCCTTTGGGTTATGTCAGAGGGGGAAGATTAATCACACCGGTGGGGGTGTAGTCAACGGTGTCGACCTGGGGGCCAAGGAAGAGCTTGGCCAGTCTTAAGAATTCAGCAGCGTTCTCGCCGGTTGCTTCATAGCGGTAGATCGGTGGTGCAGTGTCGATTCGGTCAAGTCCTCGGTTAACGAGTTCTCGGTAGACGTCTTTAGCTGTCTCATTATCGCTAGAGACAAGTCTGACCTGATCGCCCATGACATAAGCAATGGCGCCGCGAAGGAAGGGGTAGTGAGTACAGCCGAGAACCAACGTGTCGACATCGGCATCGATGAGGGGGGTGAGATATTCGCGAGCTACTTGCAGAACATCATCTCCGCTTGTTTGACCGGCTTCCACAAGTTCGACAAACCGAGGAGCAGCTTGCGTAAAGAGTTCCAAATGAGGTGCGGCCGCGAATGCATCGTTATAGGCGCGAGAATTAATTGTTGCCGTTGTCCCGATTACCCCGATGCGATGATTGCGTGTTGCTGCCAAGGCACCGCGCACAGCAGGTTGAATCACTTCCACCACCGGAACGTCGTAGCGTTCCCGGGCATCGCGCAACATGGCTGCACTTGCCGTATTACAGGCAATGACCAACATTTTGACTCCCTGGTCAACGAGTTGATCGAGAACGTTGAGAGAATATGTGCGCACATCAGCCATGGATTTGGTTCCGTACGGAGAGTGGGCAGTGTCGCCGATATAGATCAAGGATTCGTGCGGCAAAGTGTCCCTAATTGCCCGGGCAACAGTGAGACCACCAACACCAGAGTCAAAAACTCCTATGGGCGCATTACGCATATTGAGACCGCTAGTCATCGCGCATTTTTTCGTAAATGTCTTTGCAGGTTTGACATACGGGGAACTTTTCGGGGTCCCGCCCCGGAGTCCATTTTTTTCCGCACAACGCTTTGACTGCTTTACCAGTCATCGCTGATTTCATGATGTCGTTTTTCTTGACGTAGTGGGAAAAACGGTCATGATCACCCTCATCAAGTTGCTCTTGACGCAGCAGCTCTTCTAACTCACGGTCTAATGTTGCCGTGGAGCCACCAGTATCCAGAGGGTCTTGTGACGGGAACGTCGAACTCATTCTCTAATTCTACGTCTCGAAGGCCTGTGTGAGAGAACCCTGAGAAACAGGTGACAAAACGGCAACAATGCCGCATTTGCCTGTGTCGAAGATGAATTTCAGGTAAACTTATGGTGACATAACGATGTGTCATGTTTTTTATGTGCCCATTCATCGTTTTGTCACGTTCAGTGGTGCACCACCACACAAGGAGATTTATCGTGACCACGCAAGTTGTCATCCTCGCTGCAGGAATGGGAAGCCGTCTCGGCCGATCCCTTCCTAAGCCGTTGACGGAACTCAGCGATGGACGCACCATCATGAAGCAGCAGATGGATAACATCCGTGCTGCCTTTGGCGACGAAGCGCAGATCACCGTTGTGGTGGGCTACAAACTCGAACACATCATTGAAGCCTTCCCTGACGTGAGTTTTGTATATAACGAGCAATACGACATGACCAACACCTCAAAATCGTTGATGCGTGCGTTGCGAGCCTCAAGCCCCGGCGGTGTGCTGTGGATGAATGGTGATGTGGTCTTTGACCCTACAGCGTTGATTCGTGCCTCAGAGTTGATTATTCGTGACCAGAGTTTTGTCTGTGTCAACACTGCCTCCGTGGCAGATGAGGAAGTCAAGTACACCGTCACAGCAGAGGGATACATCAAAGAACTCTCGAAGACGGTTGTAGGTGGTTTGGGCGAAGCAGTTGGAATCAACTACATCTCGGCCACGGACAAAGCTGCGTTATTGCGCCAGCTGGGCAAGGTCGATGACCAGGATTACTTTGAGCGCGGTATTGAAAAAGCTATCGAGCTTGATGGTTTGCTCGTTGAGCCCATCGACATCTCTGATCTCTATGCTGTCGAAGTCGACTTTGCTGAGGACTTAGAGCGCGCCAACCTCTTCGTATAGTTCTTGTCCACTGAGCGTTAGGCTCATCTCGTGAGCGAATCATTGCATCAATCGCCGTATCACTCCTCGGCTTTTACCCGCTATCGCCATGCTCTGTGGCTGCTTACTGTTCGTAACCTCAAAGTTCGCTATTCCACGAGCGCTCTAGGGTATCTGTGGTCGATTCTCGACCCCCTTGTAATGAGCGCGATCTACTGGTTTATTTTCACGCAAGTATTTCAGCGTGCGGCGGGTACGGAACCCTACATTGTGTTTTTGCTTGCAGGGCTTTTGCCGTGGATGTGGTTTAACTCTGCTGTGTCTGATTCCACGCGTGCGTTCCTCACCTCAGCCAAACTGGTGCGTTCTACCGCTATCCCCCGTACCCTGTGGGTCTCCAGCATTGTGCTGAGCAAAGGAATTGAGTTCCTCTTTGCCCTGCCCGTCCTGGCTATCTTTGCCATCATCGCCGGAGCACAGCTCGGATGGGAAGTGATCTACTTCCCCCTGGCCATCATCCTTCAAGCAATGTTGACCTTAGGGATTGGCCTTATTGTGGCGCCTCTGGTGGTGTTCTTTAGAGATTTAGAACGCGTGATCAAGCTGTTCTTAAGGTTTTTGTTCTACGCCTCCCCCATTATTTATGCCTTTGATGATTTGCCAGCTGCTGTGCAGCCCTGGATGGCCTTCAATCCTCTCGCAGGGATTTTTGATCTCTACCGCGCAGCCTTCTTCCCCGAAGAATTGAACTGGGTCGTTATCGGAATTTCTGCGGGAATGTCAGTGGCGATTTTGGCCCTCGGTGCTCTGGTCTTCTCTCGTTCCTTACGCTCTGTGGTGAAGGAGATCTAATGGCCACTCCAGTCATTAGCGTGAACGATGTCGGAATTCGCTTCCGTCGCAACAATAAAGGGCGCAGAACGTTCAAAGATCTCTTTGGCAGCAAGAAGCGTCGCTCACGCCCCAACGAGTTCTGGGCACTGCGCCATGTTTCTTTTGACGTTCACGAAGGTGACGCCATCGGTGTTGTGGGCCGTAACGGGCAAGGTAAATCAACGCTGCTCAAGCTTGTCGCCACTGTGCTGATGCCTGATGAGGGTTCCCTTAACGTCAACGCCGGGGTTGCCCCTCTTATTGAAATCACCGGTGGTTTTGTCGACGACCTCACTGTCCGAGATAACGTAGCGCTGACCGCAGGACTACATGGCATGACTAAACAGCAGATTGCAGACAAATTTGATGACATCATCGACTTTGCTGAAATAGAAGACTTCTTAGACACCCCTTACAAACACCTCTCCAGCGGCATGAAAGTGCGCTTGGCGTTTGCCGTGGTAACCAGTTTGGAAGAACCCATCTTGCTCGTGGACGAAGTGTTAGCTGTGGGAGATAAAGCCTTTAGAAATAAGTGTTACGTCCGCATTGAAGAAATGCTTGCGCAGGGTAGAACACTGTTCTTTGTCTCTCACAATGAACGTGACTTGAAGCGTTTTTGCACCCGAGGCCTCTACCTCGATAAGGGAGCGCTCAAACTTGATGCCCCTATCGGTGAGGTATTGGCCGCATATAACGAGGATTACCCCGGGCTCTAAAATCTGCGCTGTTACTCTGTTGGCGAAAGTGGGCAGAAGTCGAAATATTCAGCCCTGTTTGTGTCGTAGTGTTGCTGTAGAACCCAGAAAGGTTATGACGTGGAAGTACGAATTGGTTTAGTCAACACCGCTCGAGAGATTTCCTTAGAAACCTCACAGACTCCGGCTGATATTGAAAAACTCGTCTCTGACGCTCTCGCATCTTCTGGGAATAATGCTGCCCCTGCACTGCTCAAACTCACTGATGACAAGGGTAAGCAGTTTCTCATTGCTGCCGTAAACATCGCCTACGTCGAGATTGGTTCTGACAAATCTCGCGCCGTCGGTTTCGTCAACTAAGCAGTAAGCCCTAAGCCATCCATCCTGCGTGAATGCGCAGCGATGAGGTCTGTGAAAACAGGTTCAATCTTCTGTTCGTCATCGTCTTTATTGCCTGAGCCATGAAGGGCTGAGCGGGCAACAAGCTGGGTATCTCCGACAAGTCTTCGTCCCCACAACGCTAAGCGTGAGGAGAGTGCAGGATCTTCAGCAATTCCTTCTCTGAGCAATGCCACGATCACGTCCGCCGAGCGATCGGTTTGTAACAGTTCTTGGATTCGGGGAGCAATGTTTTTTGGGAGCCCCTCCACTAGTCGAATAAAGAAATCATCGAGGAACCCTGTGGTCAGGTAGACACCCATCAGGGTTTCGTACCAATCTCGGCCAAGCGTTAACTGTTCAAAGCGATCAATGGCCGGGGCAAAAGGTGCCATTGCCTCTGCTGGATCGACTTTTTTCTTGCGTAATTCAGAAACCAACCCGTGATGTTTTGCGAGAACTTCACCGGCGGCTGCAGAAAGACCTTCTTTGGCGGCCATATGTGGCGCTTCTGTGACAGCGCGGGAGAGTGACTCAAAAACAGCAAGTTCAAAGTAGGCGATCTGTCCCAGGAGAGGAATCGTCTCCGGTGTCATGTCCGAGAGATCTACTTTGTCGTCACGTTCAATTTTTTCTGAACGAGGGGTGAGCGTCGGGACGCTGACGCCACGTTTGCGCCGAGTGAAAAACGAAAAGACCACAGAGTAAGCCTATGCCTAATCAGGCATATCAGTGAAGAGAGCTAGAATAAGGAGGTTGCTAGAAACAATGGATTTCTGGCCCTACGCCCTGAGGACAAAAAGGCGTAGACCTTTATTACCTCTGACAGGCTTTATTGTGACTTTCGCAGATTTATCCATCGATGCTGACATCGTTGACGCTCTTGCATCCCACGGGATTCTCGAACCCTTTCCTATTCAAGAACAAACCATTCCCCTGGCGCTAGATGGTCAAGACATTATTGGTCAAGCCAAAACCGGAACAGGTAAGACCTTTGGGTTTGGCTTACCCCTCATTCAGCGTTTAGGCCTCACCCCTGAACCCGGTGTGAAAGCACTGGTTGTTGTTCCCACACGTGAATTGTGCGTTCAAGTAACTGAAGACTTAGAGCTGGCCACAGCCAACCGCTCCACCACAATCGTGTCGATTTATGGTGGCAAAGCGTATGAGGGCCAGATTGAGCAACTCAAAGCGGGGGCCCAGATTGTTGTGGGAACTCCCGGTCGACTAATCGACTTAGCTAACCAACGTTTGCTGAATCTGTCGAACATTCAAGAAATTGTGTTGGATGAAGCAGACAAAATGCTTGATCTGGGGTTCCTGGCAGATATCGAAACGATTTTTGCAAAAACCCCTGCAGTTCGCCACACCATGTTGTTCTCGGCAACAATGCCAGGTCCCATTGTTGCCTTGGCAAGACGGTTTATGAATAACCCCATCCATATCCGGGCTACAGACCCCGATGAAGGACTCACTCAGGCAAACATCAAGCACGTTGTTTACCGGGCTCACTCCATGGACAAAGACGAAGTGATCGCTCGTATTTTGCAGGCTGAAGGCCGTGGCAAAACCGTCATCTTCACCCGCACCAAGCGTGCGGCGTCCAAGCTCACCGAAGAGCTCAACGATCGTGGATTCCCCGCCGTAGCTGTTCACGGTGATCTCAACCAAGAACAGCGTGAGCGCGGCATGGCTGCGTTCAAAGCAGGCAAAAAAGATATTTTGATTGCCACCGATGTTGCTGCCCGCGGTATCGATGTTGATGACGTCACCCACGTGATCAACCACACCATTCCAGACGACGACAAAACCTACCTCCACCGCGTGGGACGAACCGGCCGTGCCGGACGCACCGGCATCGCCGTGACGTTTGTGGATTGGGAAGACCTCCACAAGTGGGCTTTGATCAACAAGGCCCTCGAATTTGGTCAGCCCGAACCTACTGAAACATATTCGTCATCTCCTCACCTCTTTGAGGATCTGAATATTCCTGTAGGAGCTAAGGGGCGTTTGAAGTCAACCCCTCCCACCAAAACAGAGTCAGGCCACACCGGACGAACCAAGAACTCGGCTTCTGCGCCGTCAGGGAGTTCCGCTCCGCGCCGCCGAGTGAACAATCCTGCTAAGCATGTCACCCCTGAAGGAACACATGGTGTTGCCGGTGGCGCTCACGATGGTCGTGGAAATGAACACCACGATGGAAACAACCCCACCCGTTCACGTAACCGCCAGCGTCGACGTGGACCAGGATTTTCTTCATAACAGCAACGAAAATTTAGAACTATGAACTTCGGTAAAGACGAGATTGAGCTTCTCTTTCGTGTTATCCCCTTAGCCATTGGCGCTGCGTTCACTCCTTCGTTATTTGGCTTGCAACTGATCGCCTCTGCAACGCCTCAGTGGGTTTCTCGAACCGCAGCGACGTTTGCTGGTGCTGCGTTAGCTTTCGCTATTGCCCTCTCGGTTCTGCTCCTCGGCTTTGCCTCGCTCCCGATTGCCTCCAGCGATAGAAGCCCACTGGATGGGGCGCTGTGGCTGATTGTTGGAATAATCCTGGGGGCCAGTGCCACATGGCTCTTCATGCCTCACCCGGAGCTCACCCAAAGATCAGAGAAACGACTGGCTGCTGGTGCTCAAAAAGCAGGGCCGTGGACCTTCTTTGGAATCTCTTTCGCGTTGAGCATCAAAGATGTGACCAGTTTTGCTCTTCTGATTCCCGCGATGCACGATATTGCACGTTCAGACGTGGATCTGTGGTTCAAAATTCCGACGGCAATCTTGGTGTATTTGATTGCTCTCATTGGAGTTGTTTTGCCCCCGGTATGGCGAATGATCCGAGGGGAGAAAGCCGAAGCAGTGCTGCTGAAGATGTTCCACTTCACCATGAAACATCAGTTCAGGATTCTGGGTGTGGTGGCAGTCTTCTTTGCTGTTTATTGCATAGTCATTGCGGTCAGTTCTGAAAAGCTCGGTTGGTTTAACTGGTAAAGCTAAGTCTGTGGCTTTACGCTCACTCGGGCTCGCACAGCTATGGCGGCAATAATAAAAATGACGACCGCTCCAATCCAGGTCTCTATTCCAATGCTTTCGCCAAAGAACAACCCGGCCCACAAGACCGTCAATATCGGCTGTACGAGCTGTATTTGGCTCACCCGTGACATCGGACCAATAGCCAACCCTTTGTACCAGGCAAAAAAGCCTAGATACATCGAAACTACGGCAATATAGGCAAAGCCCACCCAGGAGGCCTGTGAGATCTGGCCAAAATCAATAGTCGATGCGTTGATCAAGGCAAGAGGAACAACAACCGGGAGGGACACAATTAGTGCCCAGCTGATTGTTTGCCACGATCCTATTTGGCGAGACAATAGAGCGCCTTCTGCATAACCTATTGCCGCCATGACCACTGCGGCCAGAAGTAAAAGATCACCAAGTGCGGGGCCAGTAAATGCTCCTGAAGTCACCACTGAGAACACGCCAACAGCCAGAGCACCCGATAAAGAGGCAACCCAAAAGAGGGGGGAAGGACGCTCTTTCCCTCGAATCACTGCCGCAACAGCTGTTGCTGCTGGCAATAGTCCAATCACGACAGCACCGTGTGCCGAGGGGACATATTGCAACGCAAAAGACGTCAGGAATGGAAAGCCCACGACAACCCCTAAGGCCACCACAGCTAAGTGCAACCACTGGTTCCTCGTTGGTCGACGGGTTTTGGTGGCAATCAACACCACAGCTGCGATTGCTGCCGCAACACACGCTCGTCCTGCTCCTAAAAACAGAGGAGGCAAACTTTCTAACGCCATCACCGTCATGGGAAGTGTGATGGAAAAAGAGAAAATTCCTATCGCCCCAAAAATTAATCCCCAGAGCGGGGTCGAGAGAGATTTCATAGAGGGAATATCGGTTCTGACCCTGTGCCCTGCTCAAGAATTTTTGCCAACATCTCCGGTGTTGTGGTGTTCTCACCCGGCTGATTGGGCTTACCTGTGCCGTGGTAGTCACTAGAACCGGTAATGATGAGACCGCGTTCAATACAGAGATCTCTCAAAACTGTTTTCCCAGGCTCCATGTTTTCACGGTGATCGATCTCGTAACCGCCCAAACCCGCATCAATAAGTTTGTTGATGTATTCCATCGGTGCAACAATACCTTTTGTGGTGGGGTGAGCGATGATAGGGACTCCTCCGGCACGTCTAATTAAGGAAACTGCTTCTAGGGGAGGCAAGGCATATTGTTCGACGTAATAAGGTCCACGCTTACTGAGGATTCCAGAGAATGCGTCACTACGGCTGGAAATAATTCCCTGAGCAACGAGGGCATCGGCTAAGTGTGGTCTACCGAGAGAGGTTGTCGACATTCCCGCCTGTTCAAGAACATGGTCCCAGGTGATGTCGTAATCAGCTGAAACATTCTCTGTCATTTTTTTGAGGCGTTCAGCCCGGGCAGCTTTGAGTCTGTCCATTTCTAAGGAGAGCTCCGGAAACTCAGGATCAAAGAGGTAGGCCAAAATGTGAATACTTCCGGCGGGAATCCAGGAGGTAAATTCCATTCCTGGAATAAACGTCATGCCTAGTTCTTGGCAAGTGTGGGCAGCTTCTTCCCAGCCCAGCGTGGAGTCATGGTCTGTCAAGGATATGGTTCGCACTCCCGCAGCATGGGCTTCGCGAACCACGTGTGCGGGAGTTCCCGTGCCATCAGAAACAGTGCTGTGCAGATGCAGGTCAATGGGGGGTTGTGCCCGAGAAAATGCTTCCACCTTCTCACTCTATGACGAGTTGAGCTGTTGGGGTGCCAGACTAGATACATGAGCTCGGTTAGCGATAAGGAACCCACCCCTCGGGGAACAAAGAATCGGTCGACAACTCCTCACTCCGATACGTTTCAGAAATACATTGCGAGCAACTGGGCCAATCGCGAAGAAAAGAATCCTGCAGAGCGCGCAGAAGCCCCTTACGCTGCTGCCCGCAGGGCAGCACTGAGTGCGCTATATCCGGGCACTCGGATTGTGATTGGGGCGGGAAAACTCAAGCGTCGAAGCAACGACACCTTCTATCCCTTCCGCGCTCACAGTGCCTTTAGCTACCTCACCGGATGGGGATCAGATTCAGAGCCCGATTCTGTTTTGGTCATGGCGCCCACGCCCAGAGGACACGAGGCGACGTTGTATTTTCGGGAACGTGCTGGCCGGGACTCGGATGAGTTCTACGCCAACAGCGACATCGGAGAATTTTGGATAGGACCGAGACCTTCCTTAGCTCAAGTTTCTGCAGAACTAGGTCTTCCAACTCGTCATCTAGATGAACTCAGCGACAAGGACCGAACAGCGGCCAGAAAGAAATTACCTGCCGATCTAGCTCGCGATCTCTCTGAGTTACGTCTTGTCAAAGATGACTTTGAAATACAAGAAATGCGGGAGGCGATTGACTCCACAATTCGTGGCTTTGCCGATATCGCTCGGGTGCTTCCAGCTATTGCCGGCAATACCCGCGGAGAGCGCCTTGTTGAAGGAGCTTTTGCTTCACGAGCCCGGCTTGAAGGACATGGCGTGGGATATGGAACCATCGCCGCAAGTGGTGCCCACGCGTGTATTTTGCACTGGGTAGATAACGACGGTGTGGTCAACGCCGGTGATCTGATTTTGATTGATGCCGGGGTTGAGCGAGAAAGTTACTATACCGCTGATATCACCCGCACCTTGCCTGTTTCTGGAACGTTTACTCCTATTCAACGCCAGATTTATGACGCAGTGCGAGAAGCTGCTGATGCCGCGTTCGCCATCGTGAAACCGGGAATAACGTTTCGTGACGTCCACAACACCGCGATGGCTGTCATCGCAGCAAAAACAGCTGAGTGGGGGTTACTTCCCGTTACTGCAGAGGAAGCCCTCCTTCCAGAAAACCAACACCATCGCAGATACATGGTCCATGGCACAAGCCATCATTTAGGTATCGATGTTCACGACTGCGCTGAAGCTAGGCGTGAAATGTATATGGATGGCGTGGTCAAAGAAGGCATGATTTTCACCATCGAACCAGGTCTCTACTTCCAGCCCGATGACTTGACCGTTCCCGAAGAATTTCGAGGGATTGGTGTGCGCATCGAAGATGACATTTTGGTTACAGCGACAGGTGCAGAGAACCTGTCGATAAAGCTTCCTCGCACTGCTGACGATGTAGAAGCATGGCTGTCTCCTTTTGTTGCCGCAGCAAAAGCACAGAAAGCAGCACAACTCAAAGCACAGGCACTGTCTAAAAAGAAGAAGAAATGACAACTTCGCAGCGTCGAGGTGTTGGCAGCTGGATTGTCATTGTGATGTTTATGGTGAGCGGCGTTCTTCACATCGTCTCACCTGCGGGCTTCTTATTTCTGATGCCACCTTTTCTCGATGAGTCTCTTTCCTATTTTTTGATTTATGCCAGTGGTGTCGCTGAGATTGTCAGTGCGGTAGGCCTATTGCTTCGAGCTCGATGGGCCCCCCTGTTGACCGTTGCAACACTGTTGGCGGTTTGGCCAGCAAACATTTGGTTCGCTATCGATCAGCTGGGAAACCCAGATACAGCCATGGTTGTTATTGCATGGGTGAGACTCCCCTTACAGCTGCTGTTGATCTGGTGGGCGTGGAAGTCACCCGTTAAACCACCAGCTAGTTAAACTTTCGCTGCCACTTTCACCATTGCATCCAGGCAAAGTTGAATGGCAGGACGCGTAACACTTACCCGACGCGCAGCAGCGAAAACGGTTCTTCCGGGGTTTCCAGGTAAGTCAATCAAATCGACGGAAACGGGCCTGCCTGCCCACGCCAAACCTGTCAGCAGTGCAACTGCATTTCCGGATTCAACCAAACGAATATGGGCCTGAATATCTGCAGTTTCGAATTGAACGTCAGGCTCAAAGCCAGCCTGACGGCACGCCTGTTCTGCCCAGTGTCGTGATGCCGTCCCTCGAGGTTCCATAACCCATGGAAGCTGTGAGGTATCTGCCAAACTTTTGACAGACCTGAGCTCTCGAAGCGAGGGATGTATTCCTAAACGAATAGGGTCTCTGAGAAGATCAACTCGTTCAAGTTCGGTGTGGTGGACAACGGCGTGATGAGGATATTCTTCGGCAACCACCACATCAAAGTCTCTGGCCCATGTGGCATACAGAGCAGCTTCTGGTTCTTGCTGAGTTACTTCGAGTCTGATTTCGGGATGCTCGCACCGGATAACCGATAACACCTCAGGTAATAATGCCAAGGCAGCTGACTGAAACAGCGCCAACCGGACAACGCCGGTAGGACGAACGAGTGAAGAAGTTACTTCTGCTTCAGCCTGCTCTAAGACGTCTAAGACAGTAGAGGTGTGGGAGATCAGAATCTCCGCTTGAGGAGTCAACGTGACTCGTCGGCCACTTTTTCGAAGAAGAGGAACTCCTACTTCTTTTTCGAGCAACGTGAGCTGCTGTGACACAGCAGAAGGACTGTAATTCAATGCTGCAGCAACCTCGGCGAGAGTCCCCCGAAGCTTGACTTCCCGCAGCAGCGTTAATCGTCGCAGATCGAGCATGTGCGCCTCTCAATAATTAAGTTCTTCTAATGAGTATAGGTAAATTATCTTCGCTTTATCTTAAGTCTTAGGACGAGCAAACTAGACACATGAACACTGACGTCCATTCTGTAGATTTGACCGACAAGACCATCGCACTGGTACGAAAATGGCTCACCGAAGCAGAAAGCTTCCCCGTTGATTCCAGTGCAACACAGTTAGCTGGCGTTCTCAAAGACCCCAATGGTCTTGCCTTTACGGTGGGATTCGTCGATGGTGTTGTTCGTCCCGAAGATCTTCGAGTTGCCGCTCGTAATTTGAAAGAGCTTGCCCCCAACGTTCCTGCGTTCTTGCCTTGGCATATGCGTGCCGCT
>JBIIGO010000009.1:0-19057 GCA_044236405.1 Aurantimicrobium sp. | reverse complement strand
ATCTTCAACCCACTCCGGATGAGATTTTAGAGGCAGAGGTTCTCGCCATTGTTGCCCGCCATCACGACGATTATGAAGCTGCCAGGAAAGCCATCAGATCAATGCGACGACGAGAAGTGCTGCGGTTGGCAATTGGTTTTGTCTTATCCACCATCACCATCGAACAGGTCAGTGCAGGTCTCAGCAGTGTTACCGGTGCTGCGCTATCAGGGTATTTAACAATCGCATTGAACGAATCCGAAGAGAATCCAGACTTTGCCATCGTCGGCCTGGGTCGCTTTGGAGGTCAAGAACTCGGGTTTGATAGTGATGCGGATGTGATCTACGTCTATCGTGCTAACGATAGATGTGAGGGGGAGGCAGCCCAGTCTCGAGCTGAACACATTGTCTTACGTATCGCTGAATTAGCTGAAGACCCTCGTTTGCCCTTTGAAATAGACACTGGACTGCGCCCAGAGGGAAAGAATGGATCTTCTGTGAGATCTCTGGATTCTTACCGCGCCTACTACGAACGATGGTCACTGCTGTGGGAGGCTCAGGCCCTCCTTCGGGCTCGTCCTGTCACCGGGGATCCGGGACTTGTGGAACAGATGATGTCTTTAATCGATCAGGTGAGGTATCCAGAGTCAGTTAGCGAAGAAGATGTTCGTGAAATTCGCAGGATAAAGGCCCGTGTTGAGGCTGAACGCCTCCCTCAGGGAGCTGACCCTGCTCGACATGTCAAGCTGGGCCGAGGCTCCTTGAGCGATGTGGAATGGACAATTCAGCTCCTTCAATTGCAATATGCCTGGAATAACCCATCATTACAAACGACATCGTCTGTACAGGCTCTTCGCGCAGCTGCCGGGCAACACCTCATCACTGACGTTGAAGCTGAAAAACTTATTTCTGCATGGGTATTCTCTTCACGGGTGCGCTCAGCCATCACAATTTGGTCTGATAAAGCAACTGATGTGCTCCCAGTTGATATTCATGATTTAGATGGGATTGCGCGCCTGATGGACTATCCGGCAGGCGCCGCCAGCACGCTCGAAGAGGAATACCTCAGCATCACACGCAAATCACGCCAGATTGTTGAAAAAGTTTTTTTTGGCTTCTAACAAAAATGGTGGTGGCACTCATCGATAAGTGCCACCACCATTGTGTTGAGTTGTGAATTAGACCCCGTAGTACATTTCGAACTCGTAGGGGTGAGGGCGTAAAGACAGAGGCTTAATCTCATTTTCACGCTTGTACGAGATCCATGTATCAATCAAGTCCTTAGTGAAGACATTTCCTGCCATCAAGAACTCGTGATCAGCCTCAAGTGCTTTGAGGGCATCTTCGAGTGAGCCAGGAACCTGGGGGATGTTCTTAGCTTCCTCAGGTGGCAATTCATAAAGGTCCTTGTCCACGGGCTCGTGAGGTTCGATACGGTTTTTGATTCCGTCGAGACCAGCCATCATCTGAGCTGCGAATCCGAGGTAAGGATTTCCAGAGGCATCGGGTGCGCGGAACTCAATGCGCTTCGCCTTGGGGTTGTTACCTGTCAGAGGAATACGTATTGCAGCCGAGCGGTTACCTGCGGAATACACCAGGTTGACTGGTGCCTCAAAGCCAGGAACGAGACGGTGGTAAGAGTTGACGGTGGGGTTTGTGAATGCAAGAACAGCACCTGCGTGCTTGAGCAAGCCACCGATATACCAGCGTGCAACATCGGAGAGCCCGCCATAGCCGCTCTCGTCATAGAACAAGGGCTTGCCATCGCTCCATAGAGATTGGTGGGTGTGCATTCCGGAACCGTTGTCTCCAAACAGTGGCTTGGGCATAAATGTTGCTGTTTTGCCCCACTCGTTCGCAGTGTTTTTGACGATGTACTTAAACTTCAAGATGTCATCGGCAGCATTCACCATGGTGTTGAATCGGTAGTTGATTTCACCTTGACCGGCTGTTCCCACTTCGTGGTGGCTGCGCTCAAGAATAAGACCTGCATTCATCAACTTGATGCAGATGTCGTCACGAAGATCTGCATGCTGGTCAACGGGGGAGACGGGGAAGTAACCACCCTTGTAGGGGGTCTTGTTGGCGAGGTTTCCGCCTTCTTCCTTCTTGCCAGAGTTCCAGGGGGCTTCAGACGAGTCAATCTTGTAGAACGAAGTTTGCGGACTAACTTCGTAACGAACATCATCAAAAATAAAGAACTCTGCTTCAGGTGCGAAGAATGCCGTATC
This sequence comes from Aurantimicrobium sp., assembly GCA_044236405.1. Classification (GTDB taxonomy): domain Bacteria; phylum Actinomycetota; class Actinomycetes; order Actinomycetales; family Microbacteriaceae; genus Aurantimicrobium. Next base: position 16,847 of record JBIIGO010000009.1, on the reverse strand, counting down.
AGCGATACCTGTAGAGGCGAGATATTTTTCTGCCTTCTTGGCAACCTGGCGGGGGTCACGGTCATAAATCTCGCCCGTGCGGGGGTTGTAGATATCAAAGAGCATGACCAGAGTGCGCTCGGTACGGAATTCATCAATGAAGCACGTTGTGGGGTCAGGAATAAGTTGCATATCGGACTCATGAATGGAGGCAAAACCACGTATAGAAGAACCATCAAACATTTGCCCAACAGAGAAAAACTCTTCATCTACAGTCGAGGCAGGAATGTTGAAGTGTTGCTGAACACCCGGCAGATCTGTGAAACGAATGTCAAGGAATTTCACATCAGTATCTGCGATGAATTTGAGGACCTCTGCTGAGTTTTTGAACATGTGGTGTGCTCCAAATGAGTAAACGTACAAGGGATATTTCTTAACCACTAGTCAATCTATGGCCTTGGCGTTGCACCGGGGTATCAGAAATGTTTCCAGTATGTTACGAAGCGTCTGCCGAACTAAACTGAAAGCCTATGGTTTCCTCTCGTAACGACCCCAATTCTGAACCGCATACCTATCCTGGGCAAGGTTTAGGTCTTCCAGATTCTGGGCCACAATCTATCGCTCGTTTTGGCCGAAGGCTCAGTGCATTGGCGGTTGATTGGGCTAGCTCGGTCCTTGTCGTTATGGTCATTACTGGGTCGAGTTACCTAGATTTAGCGTCCTCAGCGGAAGGCCAGTTTTATATTTTAGGAATGTTTGTGTTTCTTCAAACATTTGGAATCTGGGCAATAGGCGGAAGCATTGGGCATCGAATATTCAGAATGTATATTGTGAATGCTTCAGGAGGTTCTCTTAATTGGTGGAGGCCATTAGTGCGAAGCCTGCTACTTGCATTGGTCATCCCTGCAATTATGTGGGATTCAGACCAAAGAGGATTTCACGACAAAATAGCCGGAACCATATTGTTGCGATCTGCCTAACAACTAATGAGCGTTAGCGAGGCTTTCCTGGTCGCATTTTATAAGGATCAATTCCTTTAGGAATCGGGACCTTGGACTTAACCGAGGCAAGTCGGTTCGAAACGACACGAACTTCTGTTTTGGTCAACGCTGGCTTTATTTTGGTCAGCTGCCACCCAAGCTTGTGAAGCTTGACGGATTCTGGATCTGGCCCAACAGTCAACACTGTGATGGGAACGTTAGGCACAATTTTGGAAGTTTTTCGTTTTTCATCATCGACAAGTCGAACTGTGCGATCAATGGGACCTTCAGCGATGAGGGCAACACCACCTCGACCAACAGCGCGATAGATGGCATCCTTCGTTTTGGGGTTAACGGCGACGGGAACATCTTCAGCAATCCATGAACGTTTAACAACTGATTTGATCACAGCTCCGACGGCACCAGGTTGACCTTCGATTTGTGAGTAGGCGGCTTTTTCGGCACGACGACCCAGCACAATCAACGCGGTGAGAATACCGGCCATGACGCCGGTGAGAATCCACAAGATGAAGAAGAAGACATTTCCTGCGCTAAGAAGGTAGGCAAGGCCGACACCCAGTGTTGTAGGTAACAGGAGGCTGAGTACAAGCCAAAAGACAATAGCGCGGTCATAGCGGCGGGTCATTTGGAAGACTTGCCACATTTGAGAAAGTCGAGATGGGCCCTTGGGTTTTTTGGTTCGTGCCATGCTAAAACAATACCTATCTCTTGGATGCTGTGAGGAATGCCACAGGGGCATTCATGAAGTTCTTAAACGGCTTGGGAGAAGCCCAGCTGAGTATCTGCCAGGTGGATTAAGCTTTCTGGGAGTTGCCGTCCCTTGGCAATCATTGATTGGGCATATAGTCTTCCAGCGCGATAGGACGATCGAACGAGTGGGCCGGAAAGAACTCCTAGGAAACCGATGGCCTCAGCTTCGTCTTTGAGCTCAACAAACTCTTCGGGGTGAACCCAACGGTCAACAGGCATATGGCGCGCGCTGGGGCGAAGATATTGAGTAATGGTGATGATGTCGGTTCCAGCATCGTGAAGATCTTGAAGTGCCTGTGACACTTCTTGACGATTTTCACCCATTCCCAAGATGAGGTTCGATTTGGTGATCATTCCGGCATTTCTGCCTTGTGTCAGGACATCAAGAGAACGTTCATAGCGAAACGCAGGACGAACTCGTTTGAAGATACGGGGGACCGTTTCAACGTTATGAGCGAATACTTCTGGTTGAGCCTCAAAGACTTTGTTGAGGTGTTCTGGGTTACCGCTGAAATCGGGAACTAAGATTTCAACGCCCGTAGTGGGGTTTTGCTGGTGAATCTGGCGAATAGTTTCTGCATACAACCATGCACCTTCATCCTCAAGGTCATCACGCGCAACACCTGTGACGGTTGCATAACGCAGATTCATTTGCGCGACAGACTCCCCGACACGGCGTGGTTCATCGGCATCAAAGTCGGCAGGCTTACCAGTGTCAATCTGGCAAAAGTCACAGCGTCTGGTGCATTGAGAGCCACCGATTAGGAAGGTCGCTTCCCTGTCTTCCCAGCATTCGTAGATGTTTGGGCAGCCTGCTTCTTGGCACACGGTATGAAGGTCTTCGCTTTTGACCAACGAACTGAGTTTTTGATACTCAGGTCCCATTTTTGCTTTGGTGCGAATCCACTCCGGCTTCTTTTCAATAGGTACTTCAGAATTACGTACCTCAAGACGAAGGAGCTTGCGACCATCAGCGGACATAGGAATCCTCAAAGTAGGTGGTGAAATGGCGAGTGATGACAGGAACGACATCTTCTGTCTTAATTGTAGTTCCCGTTATTGCCGACATTGTCGTTGCGCCAGCATCTTTAATCCCACAGGCAATGATGTGCGAATATGGTTCGAGTGAGTTGTCGCAGTTCAACGAAAATCCATGCATAGAAACTGACTCGCTTATGCGTATGCCAACAGCAGCAATTTTTGAAAAAGATAGCCCGTCCTTGACCCAGACGCCTGATCTGCCCTCAACGCGTTCGCCCGTAATCCCGAATTCAGCAAGAGAAGAAATCAATAAGGATTCAATTGTGCGCACATATGCGACAACGTCCATTGGTTCGTTTAGCTTGATGATGGGATACCCCACGAGCTGACCGGGGCCATGCCAGGTAATTTTTCCACCACGATCAACATCAATAACAGGAGTCCCATTTGTTGGTCGTTCGACTTCTTCTGTTCGTTTACCAGCAGTGTAGACAGAGGGATGTTCGAGAAAAATGAGTGTATTTGGTCTGGAGCCCGAGACAACTTCTTTGTGGATTTCTTTTTGTAGCTCCCACGCGTGCATGTAATCAACGGGGTGATCACCCAGTCCCGCATTGACAATGTCCAGCATGGTGTCAGTCTATCTTTCAACATCCCGTCGCTGGAGAGCTCATCCACCAAAACCTCGATTGTCTTTCATGCTGTGACGGTTCAGGGAAGTCTTTCTTTATGCGCACCATTGTTGGGTATCCGGTCGAAAACTTTAGCCACAGTGCTGATGTTCTTTTTTCAGAAGAAGAATATGAAGGGATATCCAGTTGTGTCGAATTATGGAGAGAAATTCGCCCAGAGGAAACCTGTGATGTGGGTAGAACACTCGAGGGGGAAATTGTGTGGGTCAAGAAAGTAGTTTCTTCTGAACCGTTTTCGCAAAAAGTCACATATATTCCAGCAAAGCACAACGAATCTGAACGCGTCACTGAGATTGAGCACGAAGAACCTACTTTTGGCTTTGATCTGAAAGCTCAAGTGCTGAAAATTTGGGAATCTATGTCCTTCAGATTACTTTTGATTTTTTCCCACATGAAAAACAAAAGAATAGTTGTGATCTTTTCAGCAGTGACTGCCCTAGTGGCTGTGTTGTTGTGGGCTGGTTTGCCCTCTTTGCGGGCTGACGAGTCACAGCCCACACCTGAACAGCCCCTCAGTGATTCTGCGACAACAGAGTCACTCGAAGCAAAGGAATGGGTTAGAAATCATATTCTTCAGGGACATATTCCAGAGATTGTGCTTCACCACAACGCGACAGCTGAAGATATTCTCATTACACCTGTGAGCTCGGCAGGGGGAGCACAGTTGGTTGATGTGAGCTATCCCACGGTCTCAGGGGATGAGGCGATTACTTTACTGCTGCAGAAAACTTCTGATTCATGGCGGCTTCGCCATGTTTATGATCTGAAGACTTAGATGCCCAAGTCTGCTTCGAAATGACCCTCTTCGAGACGTTCTTTCATTGCTGTCAGGAAACGAGCCGCATCAGCACCATCAATTATTCTGTGGTCGTATGACAAGGCCAGATAGACCATAGAGCGAACTGCGATAACTTCTTGGCCATCTGCTTCGATCACGACGGGGCGCTTTGTGACAACACCAGTTCCTAAGATTGCCAACTGAGGCAAGAATACAACAGGGGTATCAAATAACGCACCACGGGAACCTGTATTGGTCAATGTGAACGTGCCACCGGCAAGTTCATCTGGTTTGAGTTGGTTATCACGCGTGCGAGCAGCAACGTCTGCAATAGCCATTGAGTATTGAGCAATGTTGAGGTCGCCAGCATTCTTGATAACTGGAGTGAGTAAACCGCGCTCTGTATCAACTGCAATGGAGACATTTTCATACCCTGGGTAGACAATATTTTCACCATCGAGGCTTGAGTTGATAATTGGGAATGCCTTGAGTGCTTCTGTCGCCGCAAGAGCAAAGAACGGCATAAAGCTGAGTTTTCCACCGGTGGCTGCGACGAAACGGTCTTGAACGCGCTTACGAAGTTCGGCAACACGTGTTACGTCAACTTCGACGACAGAAGTGAGCTGAGCTGTGCTCTGCATAGAGATAACGGCACGCTCAGCTACGACCTTGCGCAAACGGGTCATAGGAACGCTGGTTCCACGCAGGGGAGATACCTCTAGAGGTGCTCGTTGCGCACGGGGGGCAGAACCTCCAGATGCGGCAGCAATAATGTCTTCTTTACGAATACGTCCGCCAATACCAGTACCTTGAACGTTTGTGAGATCAACACCGTTTTCGTGAGCAAATTTGCGGACGATAGGAGTGACGTAACCGGCACTTCCTGCGTGGGATGATGTGGGTGCAGCTGCGGGGGCTGCAGGAGCTGGCGGAGTAGCTGGTACAGATGGCGCAGACATTTGAACGGGCGCAACAACTGGTTCTGGTGAAACAACTGCGGCAGGAGCTGGGGTAACTGCCACTGGTTCAACAGCGGGAGCTGCGACAGCAACAGGTTCAGCGACAACTGGTTCAGGAGATGCTACTGGTTCTGGGGCTGCTGCGGCAGGCGCAGCTGGTGCAGCAGGAGCCGCACCTGAACCGCTTCCAACACGTGCAAGCACTGTCCCTACGGCAACAGTTTCATCTTCTTGGACGAGAATTTCTTCAAGAATTCCAGAGATAGGGGATGGAATTTCGGTATCTACCTTGTCGGTGGATACTTCGAGTAAAGGTTCATCAACTTCAACACTGTCGCCAACATTTTTTAGCCAACGGGTGACAGTCCCTTCAGTGACGCTTTCGCCAAGTGCGGGAAGGCTTACTGACTCACTCATGGATTATTTTCTCCTTGTTAGCTGGCAGTACCAGTCTAGTTAGTTCTGTGAATGTGTTTATAGGGTGTGAAGTGGCTTACCTGCTAGGTAAAGGAATGCTTCACCCAGTGATTCATTTTGGGTGGGGTGAGCATGGAGCAATGGCGCGATGTCTTCTGGATGTGCTTCCCAATTGACGACAAGTTGTGCTTCACCAACTTGTTCTCCCACTCGTGATCCAATCATGTGGACACCAAGGACTGGGCCTTCATTCAATCGAATGACTTTGACAAATCCTGAGGTGCCTAAGATTTCACTCTTTCCGTTACCGGCAAGGTTGTATTCATAGGAAGAGATGTTTTCAGCACCGTGAAGTTCAGCGGCTTTAGTCTCTGTCAATCCCACTGAAGCAATTTCTGGCTCACAGTAGGTCACCTTTGGAATGTTGACATCACTAATGACAACGGGGTTGAGTCCGGCAATCTCTTCAGCGACAAAGAATCCGTGTTGGTATCCACGGTGTGCAAGCTGGAGACCAGGAACAATGTCGCCTACGGCATAGACGCCAGGAATATTTGTCTGGAGACGCTCATTAGTAAGAACAAAACCACGATCCATGGTGATTCCAACTTCTTCAAAACCGCATCCAGACGTAGCTGGTCCGCGGCCTACGGCAACAAGGAGAAGATCAGCCTCGATGCTTTCGCCATCCTCGAGGGAAATGACAACACCTGAATCTGTTTCGGTTACACCAGAGAAGCGAACTCCGAGTTTGTACTCAATTCCACGTTTTCTGTAGGCACGTTCTAAGGCCTTTGAGATGCTTTCTTCTTCATTAGGTACCAGGTGAGGCAGTCCTTCAATGATGACGACCTCAGAACCAAAACTGCGCCATACAGATGCAAATTCAACACCGATAACTCCACCGCCAAGAATGGCAACTTTATTGGGAACATAGGTGAGCTGAAGTGCTTCTTCGCTGGTGATTACTCGTCCTGCGATTTCAAGACCTGGCAAGGACTTTGAGTAGGAGCCAGTAGCTAGTACAACGTTTTTACCCACAATGTTGTCAGAACCAACAGCAACGGTGGTGGGGGATACGAGGCGACCTTCGCCTTCGATAACGGTGATTCCACGTGCCTTAATAAGCCCTTGCAGACCTTTGAACTTCTTCGAGACAATGTTCTCACGGAATGCGTTAACGCCCTCGATGTCGACACTAATCAGGGAAGAATTGATGCCACATTCATGACCGTCTCTGGCAACATCGGCAACTTCGGCGGCGTGCAACATGGCTTTGGTGGGAATACACCCAACATGCAGACAGGTTCCACCGAGCTTGTTTTTCTCAATCAGCGCGACTGACATTCCTAATTCGCTAGCGCGGATTGCGGCTGAGTAGCCACCACTTCCGCCGCCGAGAACGACAAGATCAAAGTTCTGTTCTGCCAAGATGTTTCTCCTTTTGAGAAAGATGAGGTCCAACGTTGTGTGAAAACCTGCGATATCTATATGAAGTCAACCTCAATGAGACTACTACGAATTAGGCATGTGACTGGGCGAGTTTTATCAGTGTGCGGACGCTGACGCCTGTGGGCCCGACCCCTGTCACTCCAAAAGCTGCCCCAGAGTTGTTCGCGGTGTTGGCTATATCCAAGTGAATCCAGGGAATAGACGAAGCGTCGTCTTCTTCTGATGTTTTTCCAATAAATTCTTTCAAAAAGGTCGCACCAACAAGCATTCCGCCGGCAGTATTTCCTGGCTTAACATTGGCGATATCAGCAACATCGGACTTGAGATATCCTCGTATTTCCTCGGGGAGGGGCATGTGCCAAAACAACTCTCCAGTTTGACGCCCAAGTTCCGTGAGATGGGAAATTGCGGTCTCATCTCCCATTGCTCCGGTAAATCGAGTTCCGAGTGATGTCGTGGCTGCGCCGGTCAGTGTCGCAATATCAATTAGAAGGTCTGGCTGATCCTTGCTGGCGGCTACGAGCCCATCTGCTAGGACCAAACGCCCCTCAGCATCGGTGTTGAGCACTTCAACTGTTTTTCCGCCGTACATGCGCAACACGTCGTTGGGGCGAGTGGCTGTACTCGAGGGCATATTTTCTGCCAGGCATAGCCATGCTGTCATCCGAATGGGCAAAGACATTTCAGCAACAGCTTTGACAACAGCGAGCGCAGTAGCAGCTCCGGTCATGTCATATTTCATGCCAATCATGCCGGCGCCGGTCTTCAGAGAAAGGCCCCCGGTATCGAAAGTGATTCCTTTGCCAACAAGTGAAATATGACGTTTTGGCTTTTTGGGTGAATAGTCAATTTTCATTAACCGAGGCGGGCGAGCGGATCCTTTACCCACACCTAAAATTCCACCAAACCCGTCACGTTCTAAGTCCTTTTCATCCCAGATGTCAACCTTCACAGGCATGCCTTCGAGGGCAGAGACCGCGTGAGAAACAAATGATTCGGGATACAGGTCATTCGGGGGAGTGTTCACGAGGTCTTTAACCAGTGTTAGGGCCTGTGCAACGTGTTCTGCCTCAGAAATAAGTTTTTGAGGATGAGCTACTTTCCCCGTTACAGAAATGTTCGTTACTGAGGATTCTGCCTGCGATGTTTTGTAGGAATTAAAGGAATAACTCCCGATGAGAGCGCCTTCGAGTAATGCCACTAGCTCGGAATCCTTAAGGTCTCCAAAGTCAAATGTGATGTGGGTGTGTGAGGAAAGGTTTCTGGTTGCTACTGCCGCCGCATTTCGAATATCCACGTCTGTAGGGGGACGGCTCCCAAGCCCCACAAAACCCAGGACACGTTCAGGGTGAGAAGAGGAAGGGAAGGAAATGAAACTATCGGCAGCTCCATCAAATTTCATTGCAGCAAGAGAGGGAAGACTACTTTGTGCTGACTTTGATAGAACGTGAAGTTCTTTCTTGATGTGATAAACCCCATAGACAATTACTGCGTCAGAAGGGGCGTCGTGAGAGATTGTGAGTGTAGGTAGAGGCACTTTTCAACAATATGACCGTTCGCGTTGATTACTCGCTTGGCACGCGAATAACTGTTCGTTAGAACTCAAGGCATCAGCGTAAGCTGTGATACATGTCTATAGATGATGGGTTACTTCATTTTCATCTTGACCCTCAAGAAGTTCCCCAAGGGCTCAGCCTTGTAGCAGGACTTACGGGTTTTGCAGATTCGGGCTCTGCCGTCACCGCATTCACTGATTACCTTTTAGACACCTTAGATTCAAAGGTTATCGCGGTCTTTGATGCTGACTCACTTCTGGACTATCGAGCAAGAAGACCAATCATCTACTTCGACCAAGATCACCTCACCGGCTTTGAACCACCCATGTTGGCTTTTCATCTTGTTTTTGACGAGATGAAACGCCCGTTTATTTTGCTGACAGGTTACGAGCCTGATTTCAAATGGGAAGCATTCAGTAACCAAGTGGTGGATTTCGTCCACACTTTTTCAGTAGCAAATACAACCTGGATTCATTCCATTCCGATGCCTGTGCCTCATACGAGACCTATTGGATCTACAGTGAGCGGAAATCGTAATGAGCTTGTGGAGCAGTACTCCGTCTGGAGGCCACATACCCAAGTTCCTGCTAACGCAATGCACTTGGTCGAATACCGTCTCCAAGAAAGCCATCATGATGTCGCTGGCTTCGTTCTCCTTATTCCTCACTATCTGGCAGATACGGAGTATCCCCAAGCCGCCTTGGCCTCAATTGAAAACATCAGTTCTGCTACCGGACTTATCTTTCCCACTGACCGACTGCGTGAAGAGGGCAGAGATTTCTCGGTGAAAATTGATGAGCAAGTTTCTACAAATGAAGAACTTAGTCGCCTCGTCGCAACTCTTGAGCAACGGTATGACTCATACATGGAGGACAACAAGCTTCCATCGCCTTTGACTGACCTTGAAGGTGAGCTTCCGACGGCCGATGAAATTGCATCAGAACTTGAAGAATTTCTTGCGTACCGTCGTGGTCAAGAAGAGTCCTGAGACGTGCGATAATAGATTTACAGACCCAGTCAGTTTTCATCTGAAAACTTGACAAGGGTCTTAGCTATGCCCCCGAACAGGAGAACACTGCTCATGGCAACAGATAAAGAACCCAAGAAAGCAAAGTCTGGTTTCGCTGCTTTTTTTGGGAAGTCAAAAGCATCTAAAGCCGAGCCTGCTCCAGAAAGTAAAACATCAGTGAAATCTCCTGCACCTCGTTCTGCTCCAGCAAAACCAGCCGCTAAACCAGCCGCTAAAACTTCTTCTCAAAAGCCAGCCGCAAAGGCATCTGCAAAAACTGCTCAAGCTCCTGCAAAAGCAGTTAGCACAGCAGCGCAAAAACCAGCTGCTAAAGCCCCTGCAAAAGCCACTGCTAAGGCACCTGCGAAACCTGCAGCGAAGGTTGCAACTAAAGCAGATGCTAAACCTGCTGCAAAGACTCCAACTAAGGCTCCTGCTAAGCCAGCGGTAAAGGCTTCTGCTAAGACACCGGCCAAATCTTCTTCTGTTAGACCTGTTGAATCCGCAGCAAAAAAAGAACCAACTAAAAAGGCAGCTACAGCTCAGGTTTCCCCGGTCAAAGCACCTGCAAAATCGGCTCCCAAAAACTCTGCGAGTGATAAGAAAGCAACACCCGCGACCACATCAAAAAAACCAACAAAAGCCGAACTTGAAAAAATGGCATCTGCTCTTTTAGAGCAGGATGGACAAACATCAGTACCTCCTGCGACCAAAGCAAAAAAGGGGAAAACTGACATTCCAGATGTTGACGTTGAAGATGAATTAGATGTTGACGATATTGAAGTTGATGTTGAAGCAGTTGTGGTTGCCGTGGATGTCATTGATGATGATGCAGAAATCGCAGAAGAAGAAACTGAAAAGAAGCCAGTCACTGTCATTGAAGAAGAGTTGCCAGAAGGAGCAATCGTTCTCTCAATGGCAGACGATGACGATGATATTCCGGTCCATTCGACTCTGATTACTGGAGCTACTGCTGATCCTGTAAAGGATTATCTCAAGCAAATTGGTAAAGTTCCTTTGCTCAACGCAGTCGAAGAAGTTGAGCTGGCTTTGCGAATTGAAGCCGGTCTTTTCGCTGAAGACAAGCTAGCCACAAAAAAGAATCTTTCAAAGCAATTAGAGAGAGAACTTCGCTGGATAGCCCGTGACGGCCACCGCGCAAAGAGCCACCTGCTGGGAGCTAACCTCCGTTTGGTGGTTTCATTGGCCAAGCGATACACCGGACGTGGAATGCAGTTCTTGGACCTGATTCAAGAGGGAAACCTTGGTCTGATTAGAGCTGTAGAAAAGTTCGACTACACAAAGGGCTTTAAGTTCTCAACCTATGCAACGTGGTGGATTCGCCAAGCAATCACACGCGCAATGGCGGATCAGGCGCGAACCATTCGTATCCCCGTTCACATGGTTGAAGTCATTAACAAACTTGCCCGTGTCCAGCGCCAGATGCTTCAAGATCTCGGTCGTGAACCAACCCCTGAAGAACTCGCACGCGAGCTAGATATGACTCCTGAAAAGGTTGTCGAAGTTCAAAAATATGGTCGTGAACCTATTTCTCTTCACACGCCTTTGGGCGAGGACGGCGACAGTGAGTTCGGTGACTTAATTGAGGACACCGAAGCTGTTGTTCCTGCAGATGCTGTGGGATTCACCATGTTGCAAAAACAACTTGAATCATTGCTTGATTCTCTGTCAGAGCGTGAAGCAGGTGTTATCCGGATGCGTTTTGGTCTAGGTGATGGCATTCCCAAAACCCTCGACCAAATTGGCGATACTTTCGGTGTGACACGTGAACGTATACGTCAGATTGAATCTAAGACCATGGCAAAACTTCGCCACCCATCACGGTCACAGTCACTCAGAGATTATCTTGAGTAAACACAAGCTTAAATACCAGTGGGGCCTGAATAATCAGGCCCCACTGGTGTAAAAAGAACTAAATTGATCGATCGTTTGCGGCATGGAGTTTGGCAGTCTCATCGTGCCATGACGCACCTAATCCAGTGAGCTTGTCTCGGTGCTTAGCTGCATGGTGAGCGCAGAACAGAAGTGTTCCACCTGCAGGCATTGTTGCACGAACGTAAGCCTGAGCGCCGCAACTGTCACAGCGGTCAGCTGCGGTCAGTTCGGGGGTGGGTTCAGTGGTTGTTGACTCAGTCATTGCTGCGGTCATCACGATGTCCTGTCTTCTAAGGATTACACATTCATATAACCATGAAGTGTTGGACTTTGGGTGATATTTCGGTGTGTTTTCGCTGACCGCGTATAACTGTCTCTACGCGCGCCTGAGCTGACTTTTGGGTATCAACTCATAATCTCGATAGTGCATCACCGACCAAGGAGATCTGTGCCTAACACCGAGTATTCAGCACGCCATTTGTCCGTCCTAGAGGGACTTGAAGCCGTTCGTAAACGTCCAGGTATGTATATCGGGACGACTGACACTCGGGGGCTTATGCATTGCCTATGGGAAGTTATCGATAATTCAGTTGATGAAGCGTTAGCCGGGCATGGAAACGCTATCGAAGTCATTTTGCACGCTGACACCAGCGTGGAAGTTAAGGACCGGGCGCGGGGTATTCCAGTAGATATCGAACCTAAAACAGGTCTCTCTGGTGTTGAAGTTGTCTTCACAAAACTGCACGCCGGCGGCAAATTTGGATCTGGGTCTTATGCTGCCTCTGGTGGTCTCCATGGTGTTGGAGCATCCGTTGTTAATGCACTCTCAGAACGTCTTGATGTTGAAGTAGATCGTGATGGCAAAACCTGGGCAATGTCTTTCCGACGGGGTGAACCGGGAGTTTTTGACGACTCCTCAGGTGTTTCTCCAGATAATCCATTCACTCCTTTCGAAGAAGAGAGTTCACTCTCGGTCAAGGGCAAGGTTGCCAAAGGCGTGACAGGAACCAGGGTTCGGTATTGGGCTGACAAACAGATATTCACCCCCGGGGCAACATTTCAAACTGAAGACCTAGAAGCACGTGCTCGGCAAACAGCCTTTTTGGTGCCCGGGTTAGAGATGATTCTTCGTGATGAACGTACTGAAGGTAATAATGAATCGCGTTTTAGTTATTCCGGTGGAATTAGTGAATATGTCAATTTTCTAGCTCCGGATGCTCCTGTCACCGAAACATGGCGGTTATCTGGTGAAGGAACGTTTAAAGAAACGGTTCCTGTTCTTGGCCCTGATGGAAATATGTCTTTGACTGAAGTCGAAAGATCGTGTGGTGTTGATATCGCTTTGAGGTGGGGGACAGGGTATGACACCGCTGTTCAAAGCTTCGTCAACATCATTTCGACCCCCAAGGGGGGAACACACCTTCAAGGTTTTGAACAAGCACTTCTCAAAGCTATTCGCGCTCAGGTTGATGCTAATTCTCGAAAGCTCAAAGCAGGTAACGACAAGGTTGAGAAAGATGATGTCCTAGCCGGTCTCACGGCGGTCGTCACAGTGCGCCTTCCCGAGCCTCAGTTTGAGGGTCAAACAAAGGAAGTTCTGGGAACACCTGCTGTGAAGGCAATCGTTTCCCAGGTTGTGAACACACAGTTGCTGTCCAAACTGACCTCTACAAAGCGTGATGATAAAGCTCAGTCAGCTCTGCTACTCGAAAAAATTGTTTCGGAGATGAAAAGTCGCATCTCGGCACGAACACATAAAGAAACGCAGCGACGTAAGAATGCCTTGGAGACATCGAGTTTGCCAGCCAAACTTGTTGATTGCCGAAGTAATGAGGTTGACCAATCTGAATTGTTTATTGTCGAGGGTGACTCTGCTCTAGGAACAGCAAAACTTGCACGCAATAGCGAGTACCAAGCGTTGCTTCCTATTCGTGGAAAAATTCTGAACGTTCAAAAAGCATCGGTGTCTGACATGCTCAACAATGCTGAGTGTGCCTCTATCATTCAAGTCATTGGAGCTGGTTCAGGTCGAAGCTTTGATATTGATGCTGCTCGGTACGGAAAGATCATTTTGATGAGTGATGCCGATGTCGATGGCGCCCACATTCGTACTTTGTTGCTAACCCTGTTCTTCAGGTACATGCGACCGATGATTGAGCAAGGACGAGTATTCGCTGCAGTTCCCCCCTTACATCGAGTTGTGGTGATGAATCCAGGTACCAAGCCAAACGATGTGATTTACACCTACTCTGAAAATGAACTACAGACCTTACTAGCGTCCTTAGCAAGCAAGGGTAAAAAGTATCAAGAACCTATTCAACGTTATAAGGGCTTGGGTGAAATGGATGCAGACCAACTTGCGACAACAACTATGGATCGCCAAGCTCGAACCTTGAGAAGGGTCAATATTCAAGATGCTGCTCTTTCTGACTCAGTTTTCGAGTTGTTGATGGGCAATGAGGTTGCTCCACGTAAAGACTTCATCATCGAAGGCTCAACCGGTCTTTCTCGTGACCGAATCGACGTCTAAAAAAGGCTTAGAGCGATCCGCCCACAACGGCGACATCTCCAGAGAGAGCTGTTCCTGAGGCATCACGTTTTGAGAATTCGGTTGGAAGCTCACGAGCCGAGCCATCCAGCGCATTGGCATGGGGTTCACCTGTGCCAGCCCATGCAACTGCTAGTACATCATCACCTTTGAGGAGAGACTGAGCCCGGACACCACCTGTACCACGACCTTTCGCAGGGAATTCCTTCAGCTCAGAGAGCTTTGCGCGGCCTGCATCTGTCCCTAGCAATGTTGCGTTGCTGGCAGAAATAGTAACAACAGAAGCATCTTCACTGGTCGCGGTAAAGAAAATAACCTGTGCACCATCAGATAAGCGAATTCCACTCATCCCCGACGCACTGGCACCTTGAGGTCGAACCAGTTCAGCACTAAAACGTAACAATTGTGCATCAGAAGTGATGAAAACGAGTTCGGAATCATCGGCAGCAACACTCACACCCACGACCATGTCGTCATCTTTGAGGCTAATCAGGCTGGAACCACTTTTAGCAGAAAGTGCTGAACTCACAACTCGCTTGACAACACCCTGTTGTGTCGCGACAGCATAGGTCTCCTCACCCTCAAGATTAATTATCCCAATAACGTTTTCTCCGGGCTCAAGATCAATGTATGCAGAACTATCTACGGCGCCAGATAACGAGATGCTGTTGGGGGGAACCCCGGGCAGCGAAACGGGGGAAAAAAAGACTACGCGGCCGGTATTTGTAACCGCGCCAACGTTTGCCCTGCGGGTTGTGAACACGAGTGATCTCACGGCATCATGAGCACTTCTGTGAGCTCCGTGAGAAAGGTTTTGATCCGATTCAGAAAGATCTACCCTTGCGAGCTTTCCGCCGGCAGAGAGAATGACAGCACATGCAGAATCTTCTACTTGCAGATTGGGCGCAGATTTAGATGCCTTAGAGACAGGATTGAGTGCCGCGAGAGGTGCTGTTGATAATACTGTCCTGCGGGGAGTTCCCAACGATTGTGAAACCTCTGTCAATTCAGAAATAACTAATTCAATGAGGCGGCTATGGTCAGCTAAAACCTTTGTGAGTTCAGAAATTTCTTTACGTAAATTGTCGGCCTCTGATTCAAGTTCTACTCGGGAAAACTTTGTTAGTCTTCGAAGTCGCAACTCAAGAATGTAATCTGCTTGTTCGACAGATAAATCGAAGACATCAATGAGTCGAGCTCTGGCTTGGTCTGTGTCGTCACTTCGCCTGATGAGTTGAATGACTTCATCAATGTCAACGATGGCAATGAGTAAACCTTCGACAAGGTGGAGTCGGTGTTCTCTCTTGGCAAGCCTAAATTGTGAGCGGCGTTGGACAACCCGCTTTCGGTGCTCGACATAAACTTCAAGCATTTGCCTAAGACCTAGTGTCTGAGGTCCTCCGTTGACAAGAGCAACATTGTTAATGCTGAATGAGTCTTCAAGTGGGGTGTATCTATAGAGCTGTTCGAGAACTGCTTCTGGATCAAAACCTGTTTTAATCTCGATCACAAGCTTCAAACCGTGATGGCGGTCAGTGAGATCTATGACATTTGAAATGCCACTGAGCTTTTTACTGGTAACCCCGTCCTTGATTTTGTCAATGACCTTTTCAGGGCCGACAAGGAAAGGAAGTTCGGTTACGGTAATGCCCATTTTCTTTGCCGAAACGGGGCCAATGGTTGAGGTTGCACGGACTTTAAACGAACCCCGTCCGGTTTCATAAGCTTCGGCAATTCCTTCCAAGCCCACTATGGTTCCGCCTGTAGGAAGGTCTGGACCAGGCACAAATGCCATCAGTTGTTCGAGGGAAGCATCAGGATTTCTCAGTAAATAAATACAAGCTTCTATGACTTCCCGAAGGTTGTGCGGAGCCATATTTGTCGCCATGCCCACGGCTATTCCACTTCCCCCATTGACGAGCAAGTTGGGATATGCCGCAGGAAGTACGTCAGGTTGCATAAATTGGTTGTCGTAATTGGGCACAAAGTCGACAACATCTTCGTCAATATCTGCATTCATTGCTAGAGCAGAGGCTGCGAGGCGTGCTTCTGTATATCTGGCTGCAGCAGGTCCGTCATCAAGGGAACCAAAGTTACCGTGGCCATCGATGAGTGGGAGCCTCAGGGAAAAGTCTTGAGCTAAGCGAACGAGCGCGTCATAAATGGAGGCATCACCATGCGGGTGGAGTTTTCCCATAACTTCGCCAACAACACGGGCAGACTTCACGTGACCTTTGTCGGGGCGCAAACCCATGTCGTTCATCATGAACAGGATTCTGCGTTGAACAGGTTTCAGCCCATCACGTGCGTCGGGCAGTGCACGAGAGTAAATGACCGAGTAGGCGTATTCCAAGAATGAATCTTGCATCTCTTTCGAGACGTCAATATCTTCTATGCGCTCATGAGACTCAGTAGCGGAAGTAGTCATGTGTGTTTCTTTCTGGACTTAGCGCAACGATACAGATTCGTCAGGTTATGGCAGACTTGCGACGATGTCCATCATGTTACAGAGCCATAATTCAGCGGCATTGAGCCTCGCTGACGTTTTTCCAAGTTGCTTGAGCAGTCTTGGCGTCCGTGGGCTTCCAAACGCGTTGGATTTAGCTAAAACTACGTCCTCAATCGTGGTCATGATCGATGGGTTGGGTACCTATCAGCTTGCTACTGCTAAGGCACATGCACGTTTTATGTCACAGCTGGAGGGTAAAGAGAATTTCTACACTGTTTTTCCAAGCACAACAGCAACCGCTCTCTCCTCTTTAGTGACGGGTGTCCTTCCTGGTGAACACGGGATTCTCGGATACAAAATCAAGGATCCTCATTCTGGAG
>JBIIGO010000075.1:0-5414 GCA_044236405.1 Aurantimicrobium sp. | reverse complement strand
TGCCGGTGTTGATCTGTTTGTTATTCGTGGCACGACCGTTTCTGCAGAGCATGTCTCTAAAGAATCAGCAGCGCTCAATCTCAAGCAGTTTATTTATGAGTTGGATGTTCCCGTCATTGTTGGGGGCGCAGCCACCTACACTGCTGCCTTGCACCTGATGCGTACCGGTGCTGCTGGTGTGCTGGTTGGGTTTGGTGGCGGTGCTGCCTCCACCACTCGTGCCTCTTTGGGTATTCATGCACCTATGGCAACGGCGGTAGCTGATGTTGCCGGCGCCCGCCGTGACTACATGGATGAATCCGGCGGCCGGTATGTGCACGTCATTGCTGACGGTGGTTTGGGTACCTCTGGTGATGTGGTCAAAGCTATCGCCTGTGGTGCTGATGCCGTGATGTTGGGTTCTGTGCTGGCTCGTGCCAGTGATGCTCCCGGTGGCGGATGGCACTGGGGCCACGAAGCACACCACGAAGAGCTTCCCCGTGGCAAGCGTGTTCACGTGGGACAAGTAGCTCCGTTGAAAGAACTGTTGTTTGGCCCTGCGTCTTCTGCTGATGGCACCTCCAATATTGTTGGTGCACTGAAGCGCTCTATGGCAACCACCGGGTATTCCGATCTCAAAGAGTTCCAACGCGTTGAGGTTGTTGTTGCCCCGTATAACCCTGCTTCATTGCCTGCGCCCACCCCGGTCACCGCAACACTCTAATGAGCGGCAAGCCGGCATCAGCGGGAGTGCTCAATGCACACTCCCGCCGTGATGCCCTGGCTGCTCTTGCCACCGAAGAACTTGATGTTCTGGTTATTGGTGGCGGCATCGTCGGCGCGGGATGCGCACTCGATGCAGCTGCCCGCGGGCTGAAGGTTGGTGTTGTGGAAGCACAAGACTGGGCCTCTGGAACCTCCTCCCGCTCTTCCAAGTTGGTCCACGGTGGTATTCGCTATTTAGAGCAGTTGGATTTTCACTTGGTGCATGAAGCACTGGGTGAACGGGGTTTGCTTCTGAACACCCTGGCACCGCATCTGGTGAAACCCATTCGTTTTCTCTACCCTGTGAGCACTCCTGTCTGGGAGAGGCTCTATGTCGGTGCTGGAATGTTGCTCTATGACCTCTTTGCTTTTAGTTCAGGTAAACAACAAGGCGTGCGGCACCATAAGCATTTGAGTAAACGCCAGGTGGGACTTGCTGCGCCCAGCTTGGCTCACTCGGCCATTACCGGAGGCATGAGCTACTTTGATGGCCGCGTCGATGATGCGCGCTATGTGGTCAACCTGGTGCGTACCGCCGTCGCACACGGTGCGCTGGCAGCCAACAGAACATCTGTGACCGGCTTTATCCAGGTCGGCGGCCAGGTCACCGGTGTCACTGCCGTAGACGGGGAAACCGGCACAGAATTCACCATCCGGGCCAAGCAAGTGATTAATGCCACCGGAGTATGGACTGGAGAGATTCAGAAACTTGTCGAAGACGGTGGCACTTTGAAAGTGCGTGCCTCCAAAGGCATCCACATTGTGGTCCCCCGAAACAAATTCAAGTCCGTTATGGGCTTGCTGCTGCGCACAGAGAAAAGTGTGCTGTTTGTAATCCCGTGGGGTCGCCATTGGATTATTGGCACCACCGACACCGAATGGTCTTTTGATAAAGACAACCCGGCGGCAACAGCCACCGATATTCAATATCTGCTCGATCACATCAATGCGGTGATCGATGACCCCATAACTCATGACGATATTGAAGGTGTCTATGTTGGGCTTCGCCCGCTGCTGGCATCTAAATCCACCGACACCACCAAACTCTCCCGGGAACACGTTGTGGTCTCCCCCAAGCCTGGTTTGGTCCTCATTGCCGGAGGCAAGTGGACCACCTATCGAATCATGGCTAAAGATGGCGTGAATGCGGCGGTGAAGGCTCTGCCTTCGGCCGCATCTATCCCCGCCAGCACAACAGCACAGATTCCTCTTCTTGGAGCCAACGGCTACCACCAGCTGTGGTCGAAGAAAAAGACGTTGGCTAAAGACTCTGGCCTGTCTGAAAAAGTCATTGAACACCTTCTCAATCGCTACGGTGCGTTGACCATGGATGTGTTGGATCTCATCGCTGAGGATTCCTCCCTGGCAAGTGCGCTGGAAGGCAATCCTGACTACCTTCAGGCCGAGGTGCTCTACGCCATTCGTTTCGAAGGTGCTTTGCATATCGAGGATGTCTTGGCTCGGCGTACTCGCTACGACATCGAAACCAAAGACCGTGGTGTTGCAGTGGCCGAGTTTGTTGGACAGATGATGGCCACAGAATTGGGCTGGAACACAACTCGCACAAAAGCAGAGGTTCAATACTACCGAGACAGCATTGGCGCAGCTCTGACTGCCGAACAGCTCAGTACCGATAAAGCAGCAAATGCGGTGCGCACAGACATTCCTTCTCTTACTCAGGTCGTTTCCGCATGATCAAAGTTGCCACACGCCCACAGTGGGTCTTGCTGTTTATCTTTGTGATGATTGTTGCCGGTGTCTTTGCCTGGTTGGGTCAATGGCAGGTGGGGCGAGCTATCGAAGATGCTCAACCGGTCAATGCAGAGTTTGAAACGGTCGTTCCCTTAGAGCAACTCACCCCCGCCGGAGAAACGACCCCTGAAACTGCCGGCGGTCATATGACCGTGGTGGAGGGAACGTATGCTCCTGGGTCTTTTACGTTTATCTCCGGCCGATTGAATCAAGATGTCCCTGGCTACTGGGTTATTGGCCGGTTCCTCACCAGTGAAGAGCCATTGCTGAGTGTCCCGATTGCAATGGGGTGGAGTGAAAACAAAGATGTCGCTCTCTCGGTGATGGATAGCCTCAATGAGCAAACCTCGTTTGAGCCCACAGAGGTTATTGGGCGCTTTATGCCCACAGAAGCCCCGTCGTTGCCTCCCATCGGGGAAGACCCCTACTACGAAGAAACCCTCTCTGTTTCTGCACTGGTTAACCAGTGGCCAGGTTTTGCTGGACTTGTCTATGGCGGCTATGTCGTGGCGGATGTTCCGCCAGCAGGAATGGACGTTATAGATTCCATTCCGCCGATGAATGAAGCCAGCATTGACTGGTTGAACATTTTCTATGCCATTGAATGGGCAATCTTTGCCATCTTTGCCTTCTACATCTGGTGGCGGATGGTCAGAGACGTCTACGAGCGCGAACTCGAAGAAGAAGCAGAACGACAAGGGGAAGTAAACTAAAACCATGCCATTTGCTCCCAAAAAAGCCGATATTCCTCGTATTCCGGGGGCGTTGAAGTTCTACAAAGTGATGTCCTACATCACAGGAACATTCTTGCTTCTGCTGGCCTTCGAAATGATCTTGAAGTATTGCATCGATGCGCGCAGTTGGGCATTTGTGTGGCCCGGTGGCGCTGTGAACCCAGAAACCGGAGAGTTTGTGTTCTATGAACCCGGTTTCGAAATTGAGATGTTTGGCTCAAACGGTTTTCTTGCTCTCGTGCCTTCGGACACCGTAGAAGCAATCAACATCTCGTTGTGGATTTTGATTATTCACGGCTGGTTGTATGTGATTTATCTCTTTGCAGGTTTCCGTATCTGGTCCATGATGCGTTGGCCTATGACCAAGTTCTTGATCATCGCTCTAGGTGGAATTATTCCTGGTCTGTCCTTCATTGTTGAAGCGAGATACGCCAAGATCGTTGAGGCTTTCTTAGAACAGCAAAAAACGACAGTCTCTGATACCCCCACCACGAAAGCCAGCGCGTGAGTTCACCCCGTCCAGTTCTTGTTGTTGATTTTGGTGCCCAATACGCCCAGCTGATTGCGCGCCGGGTTCGTGAAGCAGGCGTCTATTCCGAGATTGTTCCCCACACCATCACCGCAGCTGAGGTGACGGAGAAGAACCCGGTGGGTATTGTGCTCAGCGGTGGACCCTCCAGTGTCTATGAACCAGGCTCCCCTTCCTTAGATCCGAAGATTTTAGAACTGGGTATTCCCGTCTTTGGTATTTGTTATGGCTTCCAAGTCATGGCGCAGGCTCTAGGCGGCACCGTTGCCCAGACCGGTGGCCGGGAATACGGTGCCACCGATGTCAGCCTGAAAGCTGTGTCACACCCTCTCGTGGCAGGTCAGCCAGAAGCTCAGACCGTCTGGATGAGCCATGGTGACCAGGTTGCCACTGCACCCGATGGCTTTACCGTTGTCGCCTCCACCGAAGCCACCCCTGTAGCAGCTTTTGCTCACGATGAGCGTGGACTCTACGGTGTCCAATGGCACCCCGAGGTCAAGCACTCTGAATACGGTCAAGACCTCTTGGAGAACTTCCTGCACGAGTGTGCCGGGATTCCAGCGGATTGGAACAGCGAAAACGTTATTGAGACCCAAGTGGCCTCGATCAAGGCTCAAATCGGTTCCGCTCGGGTGATCTGTGGTCTCTCTGGCGGCGTGGACTCGGCGGTGGCAGCCGCCCTCGTCCACAAAGCCGTCGGAGACCAGCTGGTGTGTGTCTTTGTTGACCACGGTCTATTGCGTCAAGATGAGCGCCGCCAGGTTGAAGAAGACTATGTGGCCGCGACCGGTATTCGCCTGGTCACCGTTGATGCCCGCGAACAATTTCTTAGTGCCCTAGCTGGGGTGAGTGATCCTGAGACCAAGCGCAAGATTATTGGCCGAGAGTTTATTCGCACCTTCGAGCAAGCAGAGCGCGACCTCATTGCTGAAGCTGCCGCAGATGGCGAACCCATTAAGTTCTTGGTTCAAGGAACGCTCTACCCAGACGTGGTGGAATCTGGAGGCGGTTCTGGAACCGCCAACATCAAGAGCCACCACAACGTGGGTGGGCTCCCCGATGACCTCCAGTTTGAGTTAGTTGAGCCACTGCGCACTCTGTTCAAGGACGAGGTGCGCGCAATTGGCCGTGAGCTTGGTTTGCCCCACGAAATCGTGGGACGCCAACCCTTCCCCGGCCCCGGCTTAGGTATTCGTATCGTCGGAGAGATCACTCAGGAACGTTTGGATCTGCTTCGTGAAGCAGATGCCATTGTTCGTGAAGAACTCACCCTCGCTGGTCTAGACGATGAGATCTGGCAGTGTCCAGTGGTGCTCTTGGCAGATGTTCGGTCTGTGGGTGTGATGGGTGATGGAAGAACGTATGGTCACCCCATTGTTCTTCGCCCCGTCTCTAGTGAAGATGCCATGACAGCGGACTGGACGCGTTTGCCCTATGACGTGCTGGCAAAGATCTCAAACCGGATTACTAACGAAGTGGCCGGGGTCAACCGGGTTGTTCTGGATGTCACCAGTAAGCCACCAGGAACCATTGAGTGGGAGTAAATCTCACAGGAGAAGGGATGCGCCGTGAGTGCTCATCCCTTTTTCATTAGTTCTTCATTCATACTCACCCGTATCGAATGGGTATGGGTACGACGTTAACTAAGAATCCCC
>JBIIGO010000073.1:0-5635 GCA_044236405.1 Aurantimicrobium sp. | reverse complement strand
AGATAAGAAGATGCCCACGAAAACTTCAGGGGCAAAGCTTGCGCCTTGAACAGCAGCTTGCAGGAACATGCCCAAGATGGAGGCCGCGAGAGTGGCGACAAAACCCACAGCCAAGGCAATCCAGCGAGACGCAAGCAAGCCTAGGAGCGCAGCTCCAAAGAGCAGAATGAACAAGATGAGAGTGGCCCCAATGAAGAATTCACCGGCCTGCCACAAAATAGGTTCACTAAACCCGTTGCCAATAAAGAACGCTAAGACGGTCACCGTCTGAGTAATAGCGGCCACCACCACAGCAGCAATGGCAGCAACAAGAGTACGACGGGGAGTAAGCATGAAAGTTCCTTAGTGGAAGAAGTGGCGTTCGCCTGTGAAATACATCGTAATGCCTGCCTTGGACGCCGCCTGGATGACTTCATCATCGCGGACAGATCCACCCGGCTGGACAACCGCACCAACGCCAGCGGCAATAAGCACCTCGAGACCGTCGGCGAAGGGGAAGAAGGCATCCGAAGCGGCGACAGAACCGGCAGCTCTCTCCCCTGCACGACTAACAGCTAAGTGACACGAATCCACCCGGTTAACCTGTCCCATACCCACACCAACGGATGCGCCGTTGTGGGCAAGCAAGATGGCGTTGGACTTGACCGAACGACAAGCCTTCCACGCGAACTCAAGGTCAACGAGGGCATCGGGATCCGCAGGCTCACCAGAGACAAGCGTCCAGCCACTAACCACAGCACCTACTTCGGCATTGGGGTCAAACAAATCCGCATCTTGCACCAAGAATCCACCAGAGATTTGGCGCACTTCCTGGGGATCACGCCCAAAGTTTTCCGGCAATTGCAGCAAACGCAGATTCTTCTTTGTTTTCAACAGCTTCAAGGCATCGGGTTCAAACCCTGGAGCAACCAATACTTCAGTGAAGATTTCACTAACCTGTTCGGCCATCTTGAGAGTGACCGCACGGTTAGCCGCGATAACCCCGCCAAAGGCCGAGACCGGATCACACTCGTGGGCCAGGCGATGAGCAGACGCAATCTGATCAACTGCCTTATCTCGTCCCACGGCAATCCCACAGGGATTGGCGTGCTTGATAATGGCGACCGCTGGGTTAATAAAGTCATAAGCTGCCCGCACGGCAGCATCGGCATCAACATAGTTGTTATAGGACATCTCTTTGCCACCGAGCAAGGTAGCCTGAGCAATGCCGTGACCACCCTGTTCTAAATACAGCGCAGATTCTTGGTGGGCATTCTCCCCGTAGCGGAGGATGGAGCCACGCTGGGCTGATACAGCGTAGGTGTCAGGGAATTTCACGTCCCGCACAAACCAGGCAGACACGGCTGCGTCGTAGGCTGCCGTGTGCGCAAAAGCTTCAGCGGCCAACGAGTAGCGCTGCTCGAATGTGGTTCCTCCGGCTTTCACCGCCGCAGTGATTTCTGCATAGCGAGCGGGAGAAACCACAATGGCCACATTGGGGTGGTTCTTTGCCGAGGCCCGCACCATGGCAGGTCCCCCAATATCAATGTTCTCGACGATTGCGGCAGCATCTGCACCAGAGGCCACTGTTTCCCTAAACGGATAGAGGTTTACGACAACAAGTTCAAACGCTGTCACGCCCAGCTCTTCGAGCTGTTGGGCGTGAGACTCTAAACGGAGGTCAGCGAGGATTCCAGCATGCACCGAGGGGTGAAGTGTTTTCACCCGGCCGTCTAAGGACTCAGGGAATCCGGTCACATCGCTCACGTCAGTGACCGAAAGACCTGCATCTCGAATAGTCTGCGCAGTGGATCCGGTAGAAACCAGCTCCACACCAGCGGCATCGAGAGCTTTGGCAAGATCAAGAAGGCCGGTTTTGTCACTGACCGAGATCAGTGCCCGTCTCACGGGAATAACATCCCGGGGGGAATACAGGCTGGGGTCGTGGGGTGTTCCGCTCATGGGCGTGAGAACTCCTGAAGGTTGATCTGGTTGGTGGCAATCCTTGTTACAGTCTGGACAATTAAGGCCCGTTCAACAACTTTGATGCGCTCATGCAATGAGCTCTCGGTGTCATTTGGCAACACGGAAACTTCTGTCTGAGCAATCACGGGGCCGGTATCCACGCCTTCATCCACGACGTGGATGGAGGCGCCAGTCACCGTAGCCCCGTCGGCCAGCGCATCGCGCACCGCGTGAGCTCCTGGATACAGCGGTAACAACGCAGGGTGCATATTGATCAGATTCGGTGAGAATGCCTGCACCACATTGGCAGGAAGAATTCTCATAAACCCTGCACACACCACCAGATCTGGCGAGTAGGTGGCGATGGTCTGAATGAGTTCTTCTCCCCATGCCAAACGAGACTCAAACGAGGAAGGAGAGACAACAAAAGTGGGGATTGCCCGCGACTGGGCATGTTCTAAGCCAGGGGCATCGGTATCTGAGCCCACGGCAATAACTCGAAAAGGGGCGTCAGAGAAATCTGCTGCCTCGAGAAGTGCTGCCAGGTTAGACCCGGAACCAGAGATGAGAACACAGCACGTCAGCACTGCTTAAGACTACCGGCTAGCTGTTTTCTCTGAAGAACTCAAGATGCCAAAGCGGGTTTGTGAAGACGCCCACATTCCCAAGGCACCTGCCGCCAGGCACTCGGCAGCAATGAGCCCACCGGTGATCCAGGGGTTTGGTCCCACATCGGCAAGGCGTCCAGGTCCTGCCGCACCCGAGCTTGCCCAGGACAAAAATGCCATCACGATTCCGGCAACAAGAGCCATCCCGGCAACGGTAGCCGCACTCCAGCGCAGCTCATGCGTCACACCTATCGAGCGTATGAGTCTAGGACGCAAAAGGAACGCCGTCACAAAAGCAATAACAATAGGGATCACAATGGCAAAGAGTCCCAGCGCTGGCTGTCCCGGAGGAATTGCTCCCAGAATCGGCAGCGCAGGGACAAGACCCAGATCTGCCCCCAAAGGAGAGACTAAGGAGCCAGCCCCAATGGCAAAACCGGCGCCAATAAACCACGCGGCTACCCACAACACAAAGTTCGGCATAAACATCAACTGGGCTGCTGTCACGACAAGGCTTCCGCCTCCACCACCTTGAAGGCCTTGGTAGATGCCTAAAATGGTGGCGAAGTTTGCAATCA
Source organism: Aurantimicrobium sp. (assembly GCA_044236405.1). Lineage (GTDB taxonomy): Bacteria > Actinomycetota > Actinomycetes > Actinomycetales > Microbacteriaceae > Aurantimicrobium. Next base: position 2,505 of record JBIIGO010000073.1, on the reverse strand, counting down.
CCAACACAGCAAGCACAACCGCAGAAAAACTCACAATGGCTGCGACAATAATCAATCCCCCACGCAACGCGGTGGCTAACACAATGCGCAGCTGGTCAGAGATTTTCTCAGCGAGGTCTTTGACCTTGCGCTGCACCTTCTCGGCGGCCCCACCGGCATGACCGACCTCTCCACGAGCACCAATAAACACACCGAGAGCAAAGATAGCCGTGGGGAAGGAGAACGCCATCCATGCCGTGGGCATGACACTGGCGTTCACCGCAGAGATCGCAATACCAATGGTCAGAACACCAAAGGTAATCACGGCAGCGAGAGGTCCGATAAAGCGTGCACCAGATTCCACGGACTTTCGTCCCAACCGCACGCCATACAACGCGGTGATCAAGGCAAAACTCAGTGGCGCAATAGAAACCAAGAAAGGAAGCTCTGCTCCGGGCAAGGCAACCGCAGCCGCCAACTCAGGACTCAGCGTCATGGTCAAGTCAACACCGTGACCGACCAACCAAATATCTGCCGAGGCACGCCAATAGACATCCCACCCGATTTCTAAATCGGGTTGTGCCGCCCACATTAACGTCAAGGGCACCAACGAGATACCTATGCCGATGGCGACGGCGATGAAAGATTCCAGCGCCGCCAGCAGGCTAATGAGAGTGCGGTTCACTCCTTGATGCTATGACTTTTTAGCAGCGGGCTTCTTTGCGACAGGCTTCTTTGCAGGAGCCTTCTTCGCAGCTGGCTTCTTCACGGTGGAGGAAGCCGAAGCCTTAGCAGGAGCCTTCTTTGCAGCAGGCTTCTTGGCAGCAGCTTTTGAAGCCGGTGCAACAGGTGCTGCAGGAGTCTTCGATGCCGAGGCCTGTGCGGCAGCAGTCTGTGGAAGCTGACGCTGCAGTACCTCGTAAGCAAAGAGAACAACCAAGCCAAGGAAGGCTGCCCAGGCAACCTCTCCTGCGGTAGGAGGCTGTGAGAAGGCAATGACGGAGCCAGCCAATAGAACAATCACCACGCGGGCAACAATGCGGTACTGGTGCAAGATGGGGCTCGCCTTGACGAACACCTTGTTCTTGGGGTCAATAGCCTTACGCAGTTTGTTCATTTGAGTGTTGCTGAACGCACGGAACTTCTGTGCGGATTCAGAGACTCCAAATGCCCACCCGGTAATGGCAGCAATAATTCCGACAACAGCCAAGGCAGCTACGGCATTGAGCACATAGGAAACCAAGGTGTCATAGATCACACCGACAACACCGGAGTAGTTAGATTCAATGAGCGTGGTGGCCAAGACACGACCAGTCGCAAAAGCGAAGGCCATAAACGCCATGAGTGCGGTAAAGACCACACCGGTGGCCAACAGTGCACGGGGGCGGCGGTTAGCTGCCAAGATTCCACCGGCAAAGAAGGCGGCAACAATCCAAGGCAACCAGGTACCCACACCAACACCGACCTGGTAGATCACGCGGGCAAGTGCAAGCTCAGGAACTTTACCAATGGTGATGTCACGGTCAACCTCAGGAATGTTCTCGGCAAAGCCAACACCTTGAGCAACAAGAGCCTTCTTCACATCAATAATGAGGGGCTTGAGAGGCAAGGTCAATGTTCCATCGTTGGAGAGCTGAATCAGTGAGTTTGGGTCACCGGAGAGCAAAGCAATGGCCTGCTCCTGAGTGAGGGTCAAGGTCTTGGTCCATGCTTCTTGGAAAGCATCAGACTTAACTGCTTGGGTAACCAGGTTCTCGATAATCGACTCAATACCATTGGCAACTGGGTCAGCAACAAGTCCAAGAGCCTTTGCAGCGTCAGGAGGAAGGTTCAACGACTGAGCCAGGCCAGTAAAGAGAGACTCTGTCACACCCTTGATGTCTACGTTCTCATCGATCAGACCAGTGATCTCGTCGATGACAACCTGTTGAACTTCAGGGTTCGAGGCTAGGGGGCTAAGTGTCTCAACGAACTGCTCGGTGTTTGTCACTTGGCTTGCAGCCCAGTGCGTCACGATGGCAGTAGGAGCCATCACCATCGCGATGATGATGAGCATTGCCGAAATCCATGAGCGCCCAGCGCTCTTCTTTTGTGTTGTAGCCACGGAAGGTATCCCCTTTGATGTGTGGGTAAAGACTTCGTCTAGTCTGCCATGTCTCTAGCATTCCTGATACACCCCACGGGGATTAACTAACTATGGCGCCCACAGGGGCGCCATAGTTGATAAAGAAAAGAGCTTAGAGATTTTGCATAATCTCGCGCATTAAGCGGGCTGCCTCCGAGGGAGTCTTGCCCACCTTCACGCCAGCTGCCTCGAGAGCTTCCTTTTTGGCCTGTGCTGTTCCGGCTGAACCAGAAACAATCGCACCGGCGTGACCCATGGTCTTACCTTCCGGTGCTGTGAATCCAGCAACATAGCCAACAACAGGCTTAGTGACGTTTGCTTTGATGAAATCAGCGGCACGCTCTTCAGCGTCTCCCCCGATTTCACCAATCATCACGATGGCTTTGGTTTCAGGGTCAGCT
>JBIIGO010000085.1:0-4565 GCA_044236405.1 Aurantimicrobium sp. | reverse complement strand
CTCCCAGTCCGTAGATACATGAAACTGTTGAAACAACAATGACGTCACGGCGAGTTAACAAAGAGTTCGTCGTGGAGTGTCGAAGTCTTTCAACTTCAGCGTTGATGGAGGAATCTTTTTCGATAAAGGTATCCGTCTGAGGAACATATGCCTCTGGCTGGTAGTAGTCGTAATAGGACACAAAATATTCGACAGCGTTCTCTGGAAAAAGTTCCCGAAACTCTGTTGCGAGTTGAGCTGCCAGTGTTTTGTTATGAGCCAGAACGAGTGTGGGACGCTGAACCGCTTCAATCAGCCACGCTGTAGTTGCTGATTTACCGGTACCTGTGGCACCTAGAAGAACAACGTCAGCTTCTCCTGCATTTATGCGTGCGGTGAGCTCTAGAATTGCACCTGGCTGGTCTCCACTGGGCGTGTATGGGCTAATAACCGTGAACGGTTTGTCTGAGCGCCGAGGATCCACTGAACTAGTCTACGGAGGTAATATCAGACCAAAATCGTGCTACTTGAGCATACGTATACTCGAGGGAGCCGGAGGTGTCGATAACGGTATCCGCACGCGACAACCGTGACTCTTCTGAAGCCTGCGATTCAATGCGCGCACGCGCTTCTGATTCTGTCATTCCACGATGTTCCATCAACCGTTCAACCCTGACATTTTCGGGGGCTGATGCAACAATGATGTGCTCAAATTCGTAGGAGTTTTCACTCTCAACAAGCAAGGGAACGTCATAGATGACGATCTGGTTTTCCTGCGCCTCTGCAAAGAGCTGCTGTGAACGTTCACGAACAGCAGGATGAACAATATTGTTGAGTTTTTCACGTGCATCTCTATCTGAAAAGACGATGTCACCGAGACGGGCCCTGTTGAGTGTGCCATCAGCGTTAAGAATATGTTCCCCAAAAGTTGCGATGATCGCCGCAAGTGCCGGCTGACCAGGTGCAACGACTTCTCGTGAAACTACATCGGCATCAATGACACGCGCACCGAGTTCCTGAAGACGTCGTGCAATGGTTGATTTACCGGATCCGATACCGCCGGTAAGACCGATGAGTTTCATATTCCTAGCTTAACGAGTGATGGGACAGCAATAGCTGTCCCATCACTGTTATTGATTGAGTTATTCGTTTTCTGAAAGCTGCTCACGCAATGCGGCCAGAGATTCGTCATCTGCAAGAGTTCCAGCAGACTCAGCCTCCGAAGAAAATGAACTTGCATCGGCTGGAGCATCGGCTGGAGCATCAGGCAATTTAGCTTCTGCTTCACGAGCTGCTTTGACCTGAAGCTTGTGCTGTTCCCAGCGACCTTGGGCTGCAGCGTAATCCAGTTCCCACTTTTCACGAGCGGCATCGAATCCATCGCGCCATTCGTTTGTCTCAGGATCGAATCCTTCTGGGTACTTGTAGTTGCCACTGTCGTCATACTCAGTGAGCATTCCATACAGTGCAGGATCAAACTCTGTTCCGTCGGGATCAACACCCTCATTTGCCTGCTTGAGGCTCAATGAGATGCGACGACGTTCTAAGTCAATGTCAATGACCTTGACGAAAGCATCGTCACCAACAGAAACAACTTGTTCTGCAAGTTCGATGTGCTTGCCGGAAAGTTCAGAAATGTGGACAAGACCCTCAATGCCATCAGCAACGCGAACGAAAGCACCGAAAGGAACCAGCTTGGTTACCTTACCTGGAGCAACTTGTCCGATGGCGTGTGTGCGTGCGAATACCTGCCAGGGGTCCTCTTGTGTGGACTTGAGTGAAAGTGAAACACGCTCACGGTCCATATCAACTTCGAGAATCTCAACGGTTACTTCTTGGCCTACTTCAACAACTTCAGAAGCATGCTCAATGTGCTTCCAGGAAAGTTCAGAGACGTGGACAAGACCATCTACGCCACCAAGGTCGACGAACGCACCAAAGTTGACGATGGAGGATACGACACCCTTACGAATCTGACCTTTTTGAAGGTTCACTAAGAATGTACTGCGGCTTTCTGACTGGCTTTGCTCAAGAAGAGCGCGGCGAGAAAGAACAACGTTGTTACGGTTCTTATCTAATTCAAGAATCTTGGCCTCAATGTCCTGACCTAGGTATGGGGTGAGGTCACGAACGCGGCGCAGCTCGATCAAGGACGCGGGAAGGAATCCACGTAGTCCAATGTCGACGATCAAACCGCCCTTGACTACTTCAATGACAGAACCGGTAACGATTCCATCTTCTTCCTTAATCTTTTCTACATCGCCCCATGCGCGTTCGTACTGAGCACGCTTCTTAGAAAGGATGAGACGGCCTTCTTTATCTTCTTTTTGAAGAACAAGGGCTTCAACGGTATCTCCCACATTGACGACCTCAGAAGGATCTACATCGTGCTTGATTGAAAGTTCACGGGAAGGAATAACACCTTCAGTTTTGTATCCGACATCGAGGAGAACCTCATCGCGGTCTACTTTGACAACGGTTCCCTCGATGAGATCTCCATCATTGAAGAACTTGAGTGTTTTCTCAACAGCTGCGAGGAAATCCTCAGCAGATCCGATGTCGTTAATGGCAACCTGAGTGGCTGCTTTTTTTGCTACGAGCGTCATAAAGGGTGTGCTCCACTATTTGTTTATATCGGGCCAGCATCACATAAATGCAGGCAGACGGAAATTGGCTCAAATGAACCTGTTCTAGGCTACTGGAGTTATCAGGCACACACAAACTTGATAGAACTAGTGTGCAGCGTCATTCCAGTTCTGACCGAGACCAATTTGAACATCAAGGGGAACGCTTAAGGTAGCTGCTTGGGACATTCGTTGAGTAACAATCTTGATTACCTGGTCCTTTTCTTCTGCCGTGACCTCGAGGACAAGTTCGTCGTGAACCTGAAGAAGTAATTGAGATCTGAGGTTCAAAGCTCTCATGTCCTGTTCGATACCAATCATGGCAATCTTCATGATGTCGGCTGCAGTCCCCTGAATAGGTGCATTCAAAGCAGCTCTTTCAGCATTATCGCGAAGAACTCGATTGGGGCTTGCTAAGTCTGGAAATGGACGCCTACGTCCAAAGAGGGTTTCTGTATATCCATCTGCGCGGGCATCTTCAACAACGCTGCGTAAGTAATCACGCACACCTCCAAAGCGTTCAAAATAGTCGCTCATCAATTTTTTCGCAGCAGAATTTTCGATTCCCAGTTGTCTCGCAAGTCCGAAAGCACTCAATCCATACGCAAGGCCGTAACTCATAGCCTTCACCTGAGAACGCATTTCAGCTGTGACTTCGTCTGGTCTTACGCTAAAAACGCGCGATCCTACGAATTTGTGAAGGTCTTCGCCAGAGATAAATGCCTCTATAAGTCCCTTATCTTCTGAAAAATGCGCCATTATTCTCATTTCGACTTGAGAATAATCAGCTGTGAGAAGTTCATCAAAACCCTCCCCTACTTCAAAAGCTTCTCTAATCTCTCGTCCATCTGATGTACGAATGGGAATGTTTTGGAGATTGGGATTAGCTGAAGATAAACGTCCAGTACTCGTCCCTGTTTGACCATATGTTGTATGGATTCGACCGTCGGGCCCAATAGCCAACAGCAATGTCTCGACAATTTGTTTCAGTTTTGTCACATCTCTGTGTTTAAGTAAGTAACCCAAAAACGGGTGCGGATGGGTTGCTTGAAGTTCTGCTAGTGCTGTGGCATCTGTGGTGTAACCCGTCTTTGTAGCACGAGTTTTAGGCATCTCTAGTTGGTCAAAAAGAACCTCTTGGAGTTGCTTGGGAGAGGCAAGGTTTACTTCTCTTCCGATGACGTCGAACGCTTGTTGCTGTGCATCCAGCGCTTGGCGTGCTAACTCATGGGATAGTGATTCTAATTTCGTCTTATTGACAGTTATGCCCCGGTTTTCCATGACAGACAGGGTCAACAAGGTAGGAATTTCAATGTCAAGAAACAAGCCCAGGGTTTGTGCATCCATCTGTAAACGGATCATATGGTCTAGATGAAAGATGAACCATGCTGAAAGGCCTGGATCGACAGCACTATCTTCTGGAAGAAGTTGATTGGGGTCAGATCGAGGAATATCTATTCCTAAATAATGTTGAACTAGATCAGGAAAATCACGTTTTGAGACATCTGGACGCAGTAGCCAATCAGCGACCTCGGTATCGAAGCCCACCGTGGAAACTTTTATGCCTTTGGACATGAGCGTTTTAAGCTGTTCTTTTGAGCCGCTAAAGATCTTAGGTGTGGGGCCTTCTAGCCAGTCAATAAAGGGTTGAATATCGGATTGTCCAGGAGACCAGGGCACAATGATTGACTCTGTTGCGGTAGCCAGACCAATTCGAGAGATATCGCCGGAAAATATTTCACAACTCACTGCGATACCTTGAGCATGAGATTCAGATGACTTGTGAAGCCAAGCAGCTAACTCTTCGTCTAGAAGAATCTGTGATCTTGGCTGGGAAGGGAGTACATGAGCTGAAACATCTACTTCTGTGACTTCTTTGGTGCTACGAGATGCCGTAGAAGAAGTTGTTTCAGGAGATTCGCCCGCTAACGCAAGCACCCGCGTTTGAAGGGTTTTGAACTC
>JBIIGO010000105.1:0-3281 GCA_044236405.1 Aurantimicrobium sp. | reverse complement strand
GTCCTCACATCTGTCGTGGGTGTTGAATTAACAGCTGAGGGAGGTCACCGCAGTGATGACCTCCCTCACTGTCAAAGTATTTAGAGAGAAGACAGTGCTTCATCCAATACGGAGAGTGCATCAGCAATGAGCTCATTGCTAATACCCACAGCTGGCAAGAAACGAAGAACGTTTCCGTAGGTGCCAGAAGAGAGAAGTAGAAGACCGTTCTGGGTACCGTAAGCAATGATTTTGGCCACTGCGTCAGGGTTAGGGTCCTTCGTTCCTGGATGGACGAGCTCGATGGCAAGCATGGCGCCTTTTCCACGAACTTCACCAATCACCGAGTGCTTGGCTTGGAGCTCCTTGAGGCCCCCTCCAAGAACTTTTTCTACCCGCATAGCTTCTGCGAGCATGTTCTGGTTCTCAATTTCCTCAAACACAGCAATAGACGCAGCACAGGAGATTGGGTTACCGCCAAAGGTTCCGCCTAAACCACCGGGGTGTGAGGAATCCATGATCTCGGCGCGACCGGTTACCGCGGCAATAGGCATACCGCCACCAACACCCTTTGCAATGGTGAGCAGGTCAGGAACAAAATCGAAACCTTCACTGGCGAAGTAGCGACCGGTACGGGCAACACCTGATTGGACCTCATCGGCGACGAAGACAACGTTGTTTTCCGTGCACCACTTCTGAACAGCAGCAAGGTAGCCATCTGCCGGAACAATGAAGCCACCTTCACCCTGAATAGGTTCAGCGAAGACACAGGCCAAATCCTGAGCTCCCACAACCTTTTCAAGGTAGGTGATGGTGCGCTTGGCCGCGTCAGCACCACTGAGACCATCGCGGTAGGGGTAAGAACCAGGAACGCGGAAAATGGATGGGGCAGTGGGGCCAAATCCCGTTGCATAGGGAGCGTTCTTGAAGTTCATGCTCATGGTCAAGTTGGTACGACCGTGGTAGGCATGCTCCAACACAGCGACACCGTTCTTGCCAGTGTGCTTGCGTGCAATCTTGACAGCGTTTTCCACGGCCTCTGCACCAGAGTTACACAACATGGTGCGCTTGGCGTGTGAGCCAGGGGTGTGCTGAGCTAGTAGTTCAGCGACACGGACGTAGCCCTCGTAGGGGTTAACCGTAAAACAGGTGTGAGTAAAGTGAGTCGCTTGTTCAGCAATGGCGCGGGCAACGTGATCGTTCGTGTGCCCAATGGTGACAACACCAATACCGGTAGCTAAGTCGATGAACTGGTTGCCGTCAATATCGACCACTATCGAGCCATAGGCATTTTCGATATATACCGGAAGCGCAGAAGCCACGCCCGGAGGAACAACCTCGAGACGACGTTTGTGCATTTCTTGAGATTTAGGACCCGGAATCGCAGTAACAATTTTGCGTTCTTGGGTAACAACTTCGGAAGCAGGAGCAACAGTAAGAGTCATAGGGCAATTCTAACTTCTCTCCTACCCGGTTGAAGAAGGAAATGACAGGAAAATTTTGCGTTTTTTCGCGAATTATTGCTGGGTTGACGTCAGGTTATCTAGGCGGTTCTTCTGATAGTGGGAAGATGAAGGTATGCGTCGCGTCATTATCTTGGGTTCTTCAGGTTCTATTGGCACTCAAGCCCTTGAGGTCATCAGAGATAATCCCGATCGTTTTGAGGTAGTTGGTCTAGCTGTCGGCTCACAACGTGAGCTTGTGGAATCCCAAGCCCGAGAATTTAACGTCGAGCACACTGCTGTCGGCCATATCGAGGCAGAAGAACTCGTCAGAGATGTCGATGCCGATGTTGTGCTCAATGGCATTACCGGCTCTGTCGGCTTAGGCCCGACCCTCGCAGCGTTGGAAACAGGGAAAACGTTGGCGCTCGCCAATAAAGAAAGTTTGATTGTGGGTGGTCCACTCGTGACCTCTGTGGCCAAACCTGGCCAAATTGTTCCTGTGGACTCCGAACACTCAGCTCTTGCTCAAGCGTTGGCCTCGGGGACTCGCGCTGAAGTACGTCGGCTGGTGCTCACGGCCTCTGGGGGACCATTTCGAGGACGAAGCAGAGAATCTCTTGTGAATGTCACCCCACAAGAAGCACTTGCCCATCCCACATGGGATATGGGTTTGGTTGTGACGACGAACTCCTCCACGCTTGTCAATAAAGGACTTGAGGTTATCGAGGCTCACTATCTCTTTGATGTTGACTATGACCAGATTGAGGTGACCGTTCACCCGCAATCTGTTGTTCACTCGATGGTGGAGTTTGTAGATGGATCAACCATTGCCCAAGCGTCCCCACCGGATATGAAACTTCCGATTTCTTTAGGGCTGGATTGGCCTCATCGTGTTGCAGGAGTCGGAGTTCCCTTGGACTGGACAATGTCACACTCGTGGACGTTTGAGCCTCTTGATGAGGATGCATTTCCAGCAGTGTGGTTGGCCAAGAACGTAGGTCGTTCCGGGGGGACTTTCCCTGCTGTGTTCAACGCAGCCAACGAACAAGCAGTGATGGCTTTTCATGCCGGGAGAATTGGCTATCTCGATATTTTGAGCACTGTTCAACGCGTTGTCGATGAGCACACCCTAGAATCTGGACCGCTCACTCGTGAGGCTGTCTTGGATGCAGAATTGTGGGCCAGGCGTCGTGCTGATGAGGTTATTGGCGGTTGATTCTCGGCTGATTGTCAGAAGGTCACGATAATCTACAAGAGATGGAAACCTTCTGGCTTTTTGCGCTTGGCGTCTTAATTTTTGCACTGGGTCTTGCCGCCTCAATTGCACTGCATGAGGTTGGCCACCTCGTGCCGGCCAAGATCTTTGGTGTGCGTGTCAGCCAATACATGGTGGGGTTTGGTCCAACTCTGTTCTCTCGCAAAGTTGGGGAAACCGAATACGGCGTCAAAGCGATTCCCCTCGGCGGCTACATCTCCATGTCGGGAATGTTCCCACCGGGCAAAGAGCCACAACAGTCTTCTTCCAAGGTGCGTAACTTCTTTGGAAAGCTCGTTCAGGATGCCCGAAGCGCCAGCGATGAAAGCATGGCAGGTGTCGACACCAGCAGAGCGTTCTATCACCTGCCGGTATGGAAACGCATCATCATCATGCTCGGCGGCCCCATGATGAACTTATTTTTAGCTTTTGTCCTGCTTGCCATTTTGGTCATGGGATACGGGCAACCGACAGCGAGTACGACCGTTGCATCGGTTACCCAATGTGTGACCGAAACAGGAGTGCCGGCGGAATGTTCTGATCAGACCATTCCGGCACCTGGGGCAGAGGCAGGATTGATGGCTGGAGACACCATCATTTCT
>JBIIGO010000091.1:0-4194 GCA_044236405.1 Aurantimicrobium sp. | reverse complement strand
AGTGAAAAAATGAATGCGCCTTTGGCCATTATTCACAAGCGTCGCGATCCCAAAGTCCACAACCAGGTATCGGTTCACGAAATTGTGGGTGAGGTTGACGGCCGTGTTTGTTTGATCGTGGACGACATGATCGACACTGGTCGAACAATTGTCAAAGCAGCAGAAGCACTGGTCAAAAATGGCGCCATCGGTGTTGTCGTGGCGGCAACACATGCTGTCTTCTCTGATCCTGCTTCTGAGATTTTGCAATCAGAATTTATTAGTGAAGTTGTCGTCACAGACACGTTGCCAATCCCTGCAGAAAAGCGCTTCGACAAGCTAACCGTATTGCCGATTGCTCCGTTGCTTGCTCGAGCCATCAGAGAAGTGTTTGACGAAGGATCTGTCACCTCGATGTTTGATGGTGCTGCTTAGCCCCTAGTTGGTGGCAGCCTCAATCACGGGGCATTCTTCCCACAACAAGGGGTTAGGGAAGCTCTGCTGCAAAATTTCTAAGGCATTGGTCAAGGGGATGGGCTGAATCGTGGGGGTTCCCAACACGGGTGCCAGGGGCGCATCCAGCACGGTGAGCGCCAGAAGAATAACGGCGAGCATTCCCCATGAAATTCCTGCAGATATCAAAGCCATTGTTCTTCTGTCAGCAAGGTGCATGGCTAGCAAAGCGGTCATCATAAAGCTGGAGAAGAAAATCACAATCCAGACCACAGTGGGGATCATTTCGGTACTGCCCATGACGAGGGATTCTCTTGCTGCAGTTAGTTCAGTAGTGCTTTCAAGCACTCCCGCAAAAGCTTGTTCTTGCTGAACTGTATTCAAAGGAAGTTGATTCACATCTACATTGAGTTTGAGTAACCAGTTAGAGGTTTCTTGCGATCCACCAACGACATTCTCCCCGATGGCTTCCCAGTCAGCTGTCGAGGCACTGCGCAACATACACACCAGGTCTCGGCGTATCTCAAATTGTTCTTGTTGATCAAAAGATTCAGCAGAAGTAAAGACTTCGATGGACTTTTGGCCCATCGTTTGAATGTTGTTTTTGGTGTCATCAAATTGCGCAACTGAAAAGCTCAGTAGGAGACCGAGCAAAATACCGACAGCACCGCCAACAAAACTCAGCGTGTCCGTAAGTCGACCGAGTTCACCACCGCCAAGATCACCTTCATCAAAACGCTTGTCAGCAAATTTGTGAATTCTGTGACCAACAAACCAGCCCAGTAAGACACAACCCATCAAAATGGATTGTGAAATCAGGAGCTGTGTCAGCAACATGTTAGAGACCTAATTCGTCAAGGGTAGGGGGATTGCATCCAGCACGAGAACAGGTGATTGCTCCGACCTGAGCTGCACGTGTAAGTATGTCAGACCATTGGTCTGAAGAAACTTCAGACAACCGTGAGGATGCATCAGATTCCAGGGCATCAATGCGATGCAGCCCAAAAAGTGTCGCTCCAAGGAACGAATCTCCTGCACCTACTGTGTCCACCAAGGTAATGCTCGGTGCAGTAACGTCAACGCGCACTCCTTCTGGCGTGAACAGGCTTGCTCCATCAGCCCCTTGGGTCATGATCACATAATTGCCCTGTGATGCCCACAGAAGTGAGGTGTCTTCAGGGCTTCTGCTGGGATAGAGCCAGACCAGATCGTCATCGGAAGCTTTGACGATATGTGCAACAGCAATTTGCCGTTCAATACGCTCAACTTCTGCATCACGCTCGAAACCCAAGCCGGGGCGAATGTTCAGGTCCATCGCCACTGTTGAACGGTGGTGGGTGTAAAGATTCTTCGCCAGATGTTCAATCACAGAAGCACCGGGATCAATGGCCATCGCTACCGAACCCATCACCAGAGCAGCGGGAGGAGAAACTTCCAGGTCAGCAAAAGCTCCTAAAGTCCACCCCCAGTCAGCGGTGCCATTGAGGTAGAAGCTGTAGTGAGCTTTTCCGTCATCATCTAATGACGCAACTGCGAGGGTCGTGGGGTCTGATGTGCGCTGAACAAGTGAGAGATCAATGTTTTCCGGAGAGAGCCAGCCATAAAGCTTCTCGCCAAAAGAATCAGTCGAGAGCCTGCCGGCAAAGGAGACATTGGTGCCCAGACGTGCCAACGCAATGGAGACATTAGCGGGAGCACCCCCAGGCTTTGCCTGGTAGCTGCCATCTGGTTGTTGGATCAAGTCAATGAGTGCCTCACCCACGACCACAATGCGATCAGTCATCGATGTCTCCTCGATGGGTCTTAGTGAGTACTGGGTTCAGTTTCTTCTTCACTGCGGTCACCTGACCACAGAGTGTGGAACGTGCCTGGCTTATCCACACGCTTGTAGGTGTGTGCGCCAAAAAAGTCACGTTGGCCCTGCACCAATGCTGCGGGAAGACGCTTTGCACGCAGACCGTCGTAATAGGACAGGGACGATGCGAAAGCAGGAATCGGGAATCCTGCTTGAGTAGCTCGAACAACGGTGCTTCTCCACGAGCCAACCGATGCTTTCATTGCTGTCGTGAAGTAGTCATCGACTAACAAGGTCAATAGGGCGGGGTTCTTGGCATAGGCATCGGCAATGCGGTTCAAAAACTGTGCACGGATAATGCAGCCACCACGCCAAATCTTTGAGATAGCACCCAGGTCAATGTTCCAGTTGTATTCTTGAGCTCCCGCACGAATGGCATCAAAGCCCTGTGCGTAGGCCACAATCTTGCTGGCATACAGAGCCCGGCGGACATCTTCGACAAAAGCTGCTTTATCTTCAATCACTACAGCAGCGGTTTCGGCAGGAAGGTTTCCGGCCACATCTCGTTGAGCGCGTTGGGCGGACAGCGAACGGGCAAACACAGCTTCGGCAATGCCTGAGACAGGAACACCGAGATCTAGTGCAGTCTGGACCGTCCACACCCCGGTTCCTTTGGATCCTGCTTCATCGAGAATGACATCGACCAATGGCTTTCCGGTTGCTGCATCAACCTGCTTGAGAACTTCAGCGGTGATTTCAATGAGGAAAGATTCCAGCTCACCCTTATTCCATTCGGTGAAGATCTCTGCAATCTCCGCAGGGCTAAAGCCACCGAGATTGCGAAGTAAGTCATAGGCTTCTGCGATGAGCTGCATGTCGGCGTATTCAATACCGTTGTGGATCATTTTGACGAAGTGGCCGGCACCATCGGTACCCACATGGGTGACACAAGGTTCGCCCTCTGCAACAGCGGCGATGGACGAAAGAATGGGTCCGAGTGTTTTATACGACTGTGCACTTCCGCCAGGCATGATGCTAGGACCCTTCAGTGCACCTTCTTCGCCACCTGAGATTCCCGCACCCACAAAGTGAACACCGGTTGCTGAGATTTCTTTTTCCCGGCGGATGGTGTCGGTGAATAAGGCGTTACCTCCATCAACAATGATGTCGCCAGGTTCAAAACGTTCTGCCAGTTGACTAATTACGGCATCAGTTCCGGCACCTGCTTGAACCATAATGATGGCGGTGCGGGGAGTAGCCAAAGAATTTACAAAATCATCAATGGTTTCTGAGGCAATGAAGCCTGCCTCAGGGTGTTCGGTGATGAGCTGTTCGGTGCGAGAGAAGGAGCGGTTGTACACAGCAACAGTGTTTCCTTCGCGGCTAGCGAGGTTGCGTGCGAGGTTGGACCCCATCACTGCTAGTCCTACAACCCCAATGTTTGCTTTCTCGCTCACGAATGTGACTCCTCAACAGCAGATGGTGAAAAAAGTGGGAAATTGCGCATAAAAATCGTCTCTGTACGCCCTCTAAGCGTACCGGGATTTTTCTTCGTCTTCATTGCCCGATACAGTAGAGATGTACTTCGGCGAGGGAAACAGATGTTTCCGTAATCGACGCGGTGGATGTGGCTCTCGGCCATTCCTCACGCTGACATGCGTTCGAGTTGAGATTACGAGAGGCCACGGCCTCAGAAAGAGAGAGGCCATCATGGCTGATGTAGATAACAAAGTACCCGCAGAGGTACGTACCCAGTTCGGTAAAGGTTTTGCCCGCCGCCTTCGCGCATCAGGACACATTCCTGCTGTTGTGTACGGTCACGGACAAGAGGTTCAGCACGTTGCGCTTCCTGGACACCAGGTAGCACTGTTGCTTCGTAAGAAGAACGCCATTCTTGACCTTCAGATTGACGGCAAGAGCCAGCTTGCGTTGGTCAAAGACGTTCAGAAGGATCCTGTACTTCAGAT
>JBIIGO010000070.1:0-6014 GCA_044236405.1 Aurantimicrobium sp. | reverse complement strand
CGCCGCCGTGATGAATAATCAACCGCCCGGTGTCGGTAACTTCACCCAGGACGCTGGTTTCCACATCCCACTTGTTCACCACAGCCATAAACGCATCGAGCTTTTCTGGCTGAACAATGGCCATCATGCGTTCTTGACTTTCGGACATCAAGATTTCTTCCGCGGTGAGGGTCGGGTCACGAAGCAGAACATTGTCGAGTTCGACAAACATGCCACCGTCACCATTAGAAGCCAGCTCACTGGTTGCACAGGAAATACCTGCCGCACCTAAGTCTTGAATACCCTCAACCAAACCCTGGGCATAGAGCTCAAGACAGCATTCGATCAGGACCTTCTCGGCGAAGGGGTCTCCTACCTGCACAGCCGGACGTTTGGTGGGGCCGGTGGAATCAAAAGAGTCGGAGGCCAAGATGGAGGCTCCACCGATACCGTCTCCACCGGTGCGAGCTCCAAAGAGCACGACTTTGTTTCCCACACCTGAAGCGTTAGCCAAATGGAGATCCTCGTGGCGAAGTACGCCCACAGAGAGGGCGTTAACAAGTGGGTTTCCCTGGTAGCAGGAATCAAAGTAGGTTTCCCCACCGATGTTGGGAAGACCTAAACAGTTGCCGTAGAAACTAATTCCGCCGACCACACCGTGCAGAACACGAGGTGTATCTGGGTGATCAATGGCGCCAAAGCGCAATTGATCCATCACCGCTACCGGACGCGCACCCATGGAGATAATGTCGCGGACAATTCCGCCGACACCAGTTGCAGCTCCTTGGAATGGTTCGATGTAGGAGGGGTGGTTGTGGCTTTCTACTTTGAAGGTCACCGCCCAGCCTTCACCCACGTCCACCACACCAGCGTTTTCTCCCATGCCGACCATCAGCTTTTCTTTCATTTTGTCACTGACTTTGTGGCCGAATTGGCGCAGATAAATTTTGGAGGATTTGTAGGAACAGTGCTCGCTCCACATCACCGAATACATTGCCAGCTCACCACTGGTGGGGCGGCGTCCAAGAATCTCGCGAATTTCTTGGTACTCATCATCTTTGAGACCTAAGGCCGCATAGGGCTGAACCTTGTCAGGGGTGGCAGCGGCATTCTCGACGGTATCGGCGACGTGGTTACTCACGCATGCGCCCTTTCTTGAAGTAGATAGCAGTTCGTCATTACTTACCGCCGGGAGGACCAATAAACAACAGCACAGAGAAAATCACAACAACCGCGACAACCAATGCGAGGACCAGCAGCAGCGGGCGGTTTAAGAACCAGCGCACGAACCGATCAAACCAGTGCTTGTCTCTGGGGTCATCGGTTTCTTCCAAACGCCATGGCCCGTCAAGTGCTCCACGCTTGGATTGATAACGGTCGAAAGGAATCGTGGCATACGGAACAATCGCGGTGATGACCGCCAAGATCGCAACACCGGGGTGCCAGCGTTGATTAATGGAGACTAAGACGGCTGTCGCGCCATAGGACAAGAAGATAAATCCGTGAATACCGCCGAAGGTGGTGAATAGCCAGGGTTCAATCCCTACAGTTCCCCGAAGAATCAAACCGGTAATCAACAGAGTCCAGGTAACTGCCTCGGCAATGGCCAACACAAAGTAAAGCTTCTTGGGTGTAAATCCGGTAGCCGAAGGAGTCTGCGCGGTGGTCATGGTTAAGCCCTTTCAACCAAGCTGGATTGAATGACAGAGGTAAAGAATTTCAGACCGTCCATGCCAGAACGCATTGCTGCGGAGGTATCTGGGCCAAAGCCTGGTTCCACCGCATGCTCAGGGTGTGGCATCAAACCGACAACGTTGCCTGCTTCATTCGAGACCCCCGCGATGTCGTCGAGTGAACCATTCGGGTTCACACCGACATAGCGGAAGGTCACCTGGCCGTTATCTTCAATGCGCTTGATGGTGTCCGCATCAGCAACAAATCTGCCGTCGGCATTTTTCAACGGGATGATAATTTCTTCGCCTTGCTTAAAATCACGTGTCCACGCTGTCGAAGCATTTTCTACAGAGAGAACCTGATCTCTGCGAACAAAAGTTCCACAGTCGTTACGACCATGGGCACCAGGCACCAATCTGGCCTCAGCCAGCATTTGGAAACCATTACAAATACCGAGAACGGGCATTCCCTTGTGGGCCGCATCAATAACCTCAGCCATGATGGGAGCGTGGCTGGCAATGGATCCTGCGCGCAGGTAATCTCCATAGCTAAATCCGCCCGGCAAAATAATTGCTTTGACGCCCTCTAGGTCATGGGCTCCGTGCCACAGTGCGACTGGTTCGCCTCCGGCGAGGCGGACGGCGCGCTGTGCATCGCGGTCATCGAGTGACCCAGGAAAGGTGATAACTCCGATGCGCATTACGGAGCCTCGGAGACGCTGACAACATCTTCGATGACCGAGTTGGACAGAATGTCCTCTGCGATGCTCTGAGCTGCAGCAAGTGTTTCTGCGGTAACGGGTCCGTCAACGGTGAGCTCAAAACGCTTCCCGATACGAACGCCAGTGAACTGGGTGTGACCTAAACGGGTAAGAGCACCAGAGACAGCCTTGCCCTGCGGGTCAAGAATTTCGGCCTTGGGCATTACCTCGACGACGATGGTGGGCATGGGGGCAACTCCAGCGATTTCGCGAGCGGGGGAATGCCTTAATCCTACCCGAGGGAGTGCAGAGTCTCTTTGACCCGCTCCAGTCCAATGAATACTTCTTCAAAAGAAGTTGAGAGGGGAGACAGTCCAATGCGTAATCCGTGAGGGTCACGGTAATCAGGAATGATGTCTTCTTTCCACAACAAGGCATTGACCTCACGCATATGAGGATGGTTCAAGGTGACGTGTCCACCGCGGTGCTGCGCCTCTCGAGGGGTGGCAACAGTTACTCCAAGCTCAGCCAACTCAGTGTCTGCATAATCAATCACAAACTGAGTCAGTAAGAGTGACTTTTCTCTGATGGCCTCCATGGTGACAGAACCAATCAATTCGACCGGATCAATCATTGCTTGCATGGACACCACCGGTGCTGTTCCCGTAATAAAACGGCGAAGGTCGTTTTCAGGGTCATACCCTGGGCCCATCATGAACATGTTTTTGGTGCCCCACCAGCCTTGAATGGGTTGTTCGATCTGGGTTTGTAAGTCTTTACGCACATACGCCCAGGCAGGTGCACCGGGACCGCCGCAGAGGTACTTATACGAACAGCCGACCGCGATGTCCACGTTCCACGCATCCAGTTCCACAAGGACAGAGCCGACGGAGTGGCTTAAGTCCCACACAATTAATGCCCCCGCATCGTGGGTTATCTGGGTGATCGCTGGAGCATCTGCCATGAATCCGGAACGGTAGGCCACATGGCTGAGCAAAACCAGTGCTGTGTTGTCATTGACGACAGCAGCCACCTGCTCTGGGGTGACACCACTGTGGGTGTCCGCCTCAATCCAGCGCAAGGTCATTGTGAGTTCGTCCGCAATACCTTCCAGTAGATAGCGATCTGTGGGGAAGTTATCGGTATCAAGAACGATTTCGGTACGACCTGGGCGAGCTGCAATGACAGCCCGGGCCATCTTGTAGATCAAGACGCTGGTGGAATCTCCGACAAAAGTTTGACCAGGAGCTGCCCCTAACGCGGCGGCACCAATCTTGTCGCCCAACTCCAGAGGAAGATTCAGCCATTGCTCATCCCAACTGCGAATCAGGCGAGTCCCCCACGCAGTCTGTGCGAAAGAAGATAGCCGTTCTATACTTTTTCGAAGAGGTCGGCCCAGAGAGTTTCCATCAAAGTAGGCCACCGGCATTCCTGGATACTCGGCTTGTTCCACCGCACTGGTTCCAAAAAACTCTGCGCGGTAAGCGCGCAAGGGGTCGCCGAGATCAAGCTCGCGAGCACGCTGTGTGAAATCACTGGAGGCCATCTGTGTTCCTATCGTTAAATCTCCACGATACGCCCGTGAGCCAGCCAGTGGCCCAGGCTCTGCGCATCGTCATCGGCTTGTTCAGGAATAAACGTGGCGTGATGTGGCGAAGATGATTCTTGTGCAAAGACGTCCCACCACGATGTCATTGCGGTAAGCACGTCCTGTGGACTCATTCCGCAAGAAACAAGTGCATCAACTTCCCGAGAATTAACTCCCCCAGGAAGTGGCCCATTACCCAGATCTGTTCCGTAAAACACCCGGCCACCTGCTGTGATGTACCGCCGAAGATTCTGTGCTGCCACCTCAAAGTGTGGTCCGTAGTCGCCATAACCGTGAATGTCGAGAGTGCTCATCCATGCCACATTGTTTCGTGCAGCAAACTCAATCGCCTCATCGCTGAGGACCTGAGTAAAGGGAGTATGCGCTAACACCACAGACCCTTGCGCAATTGCACGCTCTGCGTGATTACCGCCTTCGGCATGAATAACCGGAATACGGTTACAGTTTCGCGCTGCGTTGACTAATGCTTCCAGCACCTCGTCTGAGTGAACTGGCCCAGCATCGGCATTCAGAGTGATTTTGATGGCAGATGCTCCTGCAGCCACCTGAGCTGCGACATCTGATTCTGGGTCGGTCACAAACACAGTGCTGCTGGCTGGGGCCCAGGATCGGTCAGACGGGTAGCCGCCTTCGGCGGCCAGAAAATTACCCGCATACAACACCTGCAAGTCAGGGATACTCCCTAAAGCCCAGTCCTGTACCTCCGGAAGTGTCCAGCCCAAATCAAGAACTCGACCAATTCCTCCCGCTGGAAGGTCTACAGGAGAACTCAACCCTAAATGAACATGGGAATCACCTAAGACAGGAAGCAAAGTACCTTTCTCCCCGGATAAAAGCTCACCGAGAACACCTAACCCGTGTGGAGGTTGAGCATCAGAATCTGGGTGCGGAACGAACACGTCTTAGCGCCCAATTTCCGTTCTGACCGCAAAGAGTTCGGGGAAGAAGGTGAGCTCTAAAGCTTTTTGCAAGAAAGGGGCGCCGGAGGATCCGCCGGTTCCAGTCTTCATTCCGATAATGCGTTGAACTGTGCGCAAATGCCTAAAGCGCCAGAACTGGAAGTTTTCTTCTAAATCAACCAACTCTTCACATGTCTCATAGGCGGCCCAATTGTCTTCATGGTTGTTGTAGATTTCGATAAAGATAGGCATGAGCTCAGGTTGGAACACCCATGCCAGAGTGACATCTCGGTTGAGGATGTCGTGGGGGATGGAGTATCCCTGTCGTGAGAGGTAGCGCAAGAACTCATCGTAAATACTCGGCGAATTCAATGCCCTCAGCAGAAGTACTTGTGCGGCGGGGTCTGAATCAAAGACCTGAATCATCTTGGCGTTCTTGTTACCCAACATAAATTCAATCGCGCGATATTGATAGGACTGGAAGCCGCTAGAGTTCCCAAGCATGTGACGGAACTGGGCGTATTCACTGGGAGTCAGTGTGGCCAATACAGACCACTGCTCGGTCAAGGTTTTCTGGATGTGCTTGAGCCTCGCCACACACTTCAGCGCTTGAGAAAGGTCATCTGAACGCAGATACTCCATTGCTGCATCGAGCTCATGGATCATCAGCTTCATCCACAACTCGGTGGTCTGATGCTGGACGATAAAGAGCAGTTCGTCATGATGTTCTGGTGTGCTGAGAGGCTTTTGAGCAGATAACAAAGTTTCGAGATCGAGATATCCGCCGTAGCTCATGCGATCAGTGAAATCGGTAACGACGTTCTCTTCTATATCTCGTGTGTTGTTCTCAACACTCATGTGAATCTCCTTCAAGGCAACCACATCACACTAACGAGAAAACCCCTGCTTTCGTCAGGGGTTTTCACAAAAAGATAAAACTTTTTTGAGGCTAGAAGGGCGAATACCGAACGATCTCATCCAGGGGAAGTCGTTCGCGAGGTGCTCGTTCACGCTCTGCTAGCTCTTCAGGAAGGTCATCTGGGTTACCGAGTCGTCCCACTGCGAAAGTGTGGAAGAACTCGAATCCCGCAGGAGGGTTGAATGCTTCTTGCAAGGCAGTCGTGTTTGTTCCGGCAACCTGGTGAACATAAAG
>JBIIGO010000016.1:0-13835 GCA_044236405.1 Aurantimicrobium sp. | reverse complement strand
ATGATGGCCATTGTTCAGCCAGAAAAGCTCGATGCGTTTATGGCTGTGGTGAACAAGTGGGATGTGGAAACCAGCGTCCTGGGTGAAGTTACCGACACCGGGCGGTTGATTATTCATCACGGCGGCGAAGAAATCGTCAACGTGGATCCACGCACCGTTGCCATCGATGGTCCTGTCTACGAACGACCAGTTTCCTACCCGACCTGGATCGACGCCCTGCAAGCAGATACTGCGGCACTTTTGCCCAGGCCCACCACGGGAGAAGAACTCAAAGACCAGTTCTTGACCTTGGTGGCAAGTCCAAACTTGGCAGATAAGTCGTTGATCACCACCCAATATGACTATTTCGTGATGGGGAACACCGCGCTGTCCTTCCCGGATGATGCCGGAATGATTCGAGTCGACGAAGAATCCGGTTTGGGTTTTGCTATCGCCACAGATGCCAACGGGCGCTACTGCCAACTCGATCCCTACAAAGGTGCACAACTTGCTTTGGCTGAGGCGTATAGAAACGTGGCCGTGTCAGGGGCAACCCCGGCAGCTGTAACTGACTGTTTGAATTTTGGAAGCCCCGAAAACCCTGAGGTGATGTGGCAATTCAAAGAAGCAGTCACAGGGCTAGCTGATGGCTGTTTGGAATTGGAAATCCCTGTTACCGGAGGAAACGTCTCCTTCTATAACCAAACAGGAGATGCTCCCATTCACCCCACTCCCGTTGTCGGTGTGCTCGGGGTCATCGATGACGTTGCTCGCCGTATTCCTTCCTCCTGGCAGGACGACGGAAACAACATCTACCTCCTTGGAATTACTCGCACAGAGCTAGACGGATCTGCATGGGCAGGAACCATACACAACCACCTCGGTGGTGTTCCACCAATGGTTGATTTGGGTGAAGAGAAGAAACTTGCTGATCTTCTTCACGCTGCAGCCTTAGAAAGTTTGATTCTGTCCGCTCATGACCTGAGTGATGGCGGACTGGGACAAGCTCTCGCCGAAAGTGTGATGCGCTTTGGTGTGGGGGCTCGGGTATGGCTGGATGAAATCATCGAGCGTGATGGTGTGGACGCAGCGACTGCGCTGTTCTCCGAATCCACCGGCCGTGTGATTGTCTCTGTTCCCCGTGAAGATGATGTGAAGTTTGTAGGACTATGTGAAGCACGCGGATACCCTGTTCTGCGTATTGGTGTGACGGATCTTGCTGGGGAGAACGCAGCTCTTGATATTCAAGGACTCTTTACTGCTTCGGTGGAAGAGATTCGCCAGCGCAGCAACGAAACCTTGCCCCGGTACTTCTAACTCACTTACGAAACCAAGGAGGACCACATGACACATCCTGGTGGAGCACGGCTCGAAATGAATGACGGACGATTCATTCCTCAAGTTGGCTTAGGCGTCTTCAAGGTTCCCGACGAGGAAGCAGAAGCTGTCGTTTCCGAAGGATTCGCCGCTGGTTATCGTCATATTGATACCGCCGCGATTTACCAGAACGAGGCCGGTGTCGGGGCAGCAATCGCCTCCTCAGGGATTGCTCGTGAAGATATGTTTATCACGACCAAGTTATGGAACACGGACCAGGCCCCTGAGGCTGCCTGGCCAGCACTCCACAAAAGCCTGGATTTGCTCGGTCTTGAATACGTCGATTTGTATCTCATCCACTGGCCATCACCGTGGCGGGAAAACTACCTTGCTGCATGGGAAACCTTGATTCAGATGCAAGAGCAAGGGCTCGTGAAATCTATCGGGGTCTCTAATTTCGATGAGACTCACCTCACTCACATTATTGAAAAAACAGGTGTGACGCCTGTTCTCAACCAGATTGAACTCCACCCGTTCTTTGCCCAAAAGCGAATGGAGAACGTGGATGCAGGTCTTGCTATTTTGACAGAAGCGTGGGCGCCGTTGGGTCAAGGCGCCGCGTTAGAGAATCCCGTTCTCACAGAGATTGCGAAAGCTCAGGGAGTCTCAGTCGCGCAGGTCATTATTCGCTGGCATATGCAATGTGGACGAGTTGTTATTCCGAAATCGGTGACCCCAGCTCGCATCAGATCCAATTTTGATGTCTTCGGATTTGAATTGACTGTTGAGGAAATGTCTCGAATTGCTCAGCTGGACACTGATACTCGAATTGGCCCAGACCCCGTTACGGCTGAATTTTAGCTATCGAGGCTGATGGTCAGCGCATCAAATTCTTGACCGTCTTGATATTGCTCTCCGACAATGGAGCGCCCTGGCGCGACCAGAGTGGTCTGGCAGACGACTGCATCCCCCGACAGAGTGGCTTTGAGTTCCACGAGAGGAATCCAGGTCGCTGGACCAATCACTCCTCCTCGGGTGAGAGAGAGTAAGCCCTGCCCATTGGTGAGATGAATTCGCGGGTTATTAATCTCAATGCGCATGGCTCCGCCATAGCCACTGAGAATGACCACACCAGAGAACTCGAGTGTTCCGGTCATCTCTTCGCGTGAGAAAGAATCTGTATTCTCAGCCACAAAAGAAAATGAACCGTTGTCTTCTGTAGCAGGAGAGGTGACGTCTATTGAACCATCGGGCAATGACGTGATGTAGTCGCGAAGGCTGTTTTTTATGCCCCATGTCAGTGTTGCGGACATGAGCTAACCTCGTGCTTGTTCGTGGTGGTGGATGACCTCTTCGACAACGAAGTGGAACCATTTTTCAGCGAATGTGGGGTCAAGCTTTGCCTCTTCGGCCAGGGTGCGGAGGCGTTCTACCTGACGGGCTTCGCGTGCAGGGTCTGAAGGAGGGAGGTTGTGGGTTGCCTTGAGGCGTCCAACGTGTTGGGTGAATTTGAACCGTTCCGCCAGCATGTGAATCAGGGCAGCATCGATATTGTCGATGCTTTCTCTGATGCGAGCGAGTTCTTCGGCGACCTCGGGAGTAATTCCGGGGATATCGTTCGGGTTCATGTATTTAGGCTAGCGCAGGGGTCTTGTCTTTCCTACGCATGATCAGCACACCCATAATCACAATCAGTCCACCAACCGGTTCATTCCAGTGCAATGTTTCGCTCAGGAACACCACCCCTAGGAACACACCAACCAGAGGCATGATGTAGGTCACAGCAGAGGCACGGGTAGGACCCCAGCTATTGAGCACATCATTGAACCAGATATAGGCCAGACCTGTTCCCCCAAACCCAATAATCGAAATCGCCACAATCGTTGTCCAGTCAATGGTGAAGTCGCCGGGAGTTAGGAACGGTGTGAGCGCAAGAATAAAGAGAGCCGCTGCACCGACCTCAATAATGGAGATAGCCCGGGAGGATACTCCTCGGGGGAATACAAATTTTTTCAACCAGGTGCCTGAGAAGGCATACATAATTGCCGCGGAGATGGCTGCCATCTGGCCCCAGAAGCTGCCACCAAATTCGGTAATGGTCCAGGGTCCAATAATGATGACCAATCCAAAGAGTCCCACAAGCACACCAATGAGTTGGTTACGGTTGAACTTTTCGACCCGCAATAAATACACCGACACAATGGCCGTCATGATGGGGGTCAGGCCGTTATAGATCGTGGCGGTGGCAGAGGCAATGTATTGCTGAGCCCAAGGGAAGAAGATAAACGGAATACCAATTCCAATGATTCCGGCAAAGGCAATGTGGCCCCAGGTCCCAGCATCTTTGGGAAGTTTTTCGCGAGTGAGCAGTAACAGCACAATCATGAAGATTCCACCGGCAACAACGCGAGACCATGCGATCTGACCCCAGGTTAATGTCTCTAAGGCAATAGCAATAAAAAAGAAGCTTGATCCCCACAGTGTGGCAAGAAGCAAGAACTTCACCATGACAAGGGCGGGGGAAGTTGTTGAGGTAGAGAGATTACTCATAGCTCAACAAGCCTAGGGGTGGGAAGGCCTTTTGGCTGCGAATAGTTAAAGAAAGCGCAAAGGAGATTGCGGAGGAAAACTAGCCAACGAGGTCGTGTTGCACGATGATGGCATCACGAGCAGGACCAACACCAATGGCAGAGAATCGCGCACCACTCATGGCTTCGAGGGCCTTGACATACTCCTGAGCATTCTTGGGAAGGTCACTGAATGTGCGGGCACCGGTAATGTCTTCGCTCCAGCCAGGGAAGTATTCCAATATGGGCTTGGCGTGGTGGAAGTCACTTTGGTTGACAGGGACCTCATCAAAGCGAACACCGTCAACATCGTAGGCAACACAGACAGGAATCTTTTCCAGTCCGGTGAGGACATCCAGCTTGGTCAACACAAAGTCCGTCACACCATTAATACGCGAGGTGTAGCGCGCAATAGGAGCGTCATACCAGCCACACCGACGAGGTCGTCCTGTGGTGGTTCCAAACTCGAATCCCTTGGCACGTAAGTACTCACCGTCTTCGTCAAATAGTTCGGTGGGGAAGGGGCCTGAGCCAACACGGGTTGTATAGGCCTTGATCACGGCAATCACGCGTTCAATCTTGTTCGGGCCAATACCTGAACCGGTGGCAGCACCACCAGCTGTGGCATTTGACGACGTCACAAAAGGATACGTTCCGTGGTCAATGTCCAACATGGTGGCCTGACCGCCCTCGAACAACACAACCTTGTTGTCATCGAGTGCATTGTTCAGCTCTAGCGCAGTGTCGGCGACCATGGGCGCCAAGCGCTCGCGGTAGGAGAGAAGTTCTTCCACGATGGCGTCAGCAGAGATGGCTCTGCGGTTGTAAATCTTTACCAGCAAGTGGTTTTTGAGCTCAAGAGCTGATTCCACTTTTTGACGAAGGATTCCTTCGTCAAAAATGTCTTGGATGCGAATTCCCACACGGTTGATCTTGTCGGCATAAGTGGGCCCAATACCGCGACCGGTGGTGCCAATCTGACGCTTACCTAAGAATCGTTCGGTGACTTTATCCAGCGTGCGGTGGTAGTCGGTAATGACGTGGGCATTGGCGCTCACGCGTAACTTCGAAGTATCGATTCCCCGTGAATTAAGTGCATCTAGTTCAGCAAACAGAACAGAGATGTCAATGACGACACCGTTAGAAATCACGGGTGTGACGCCGGGGGTCAAAATTCCTGAGGGGAGCAAGTGAAGTGCATATTTTTCATCGCCAATAACGACGGTGTGACCGGCGTTATTTCCACCGTTGAATTTCACAACGTAGTCGATACGTTCAGCAAGAAGGTCGGTGGCTTTACCTTTACCTTCATCGCCCCACTGGGCACCAATCAAAACGATTGCTGGCATGACGATGTCCCCTCGTCGTTAGTTCGGCCTGTGCAACTGCGACCTGCCAGTAATTCATTCTACCGGCTAGAGAACTTCAATTTATGAAGGCTACCTAGGCGGAAGTTGTGGCCTGAAGCACAACGTCAATCGCCTTGCGTCATTCGCTAACGGAGACGAAGAAACAATCTCGCAGGGTCAAGGTGTACATGGTCAAAGCCCTCGCTTCGGGAGAATGTCGACCAGCCATAACCCCAAGCCTGGCAGAGAGTAATTTTGATACTGTGTGCTCAGAATTCAATTCGACTACAGAGGAGATGCCAGGTGAACGAGGAACATGGTCATGTCCACCAAAACACTTCTGCAGCGCGCTTGTTCGCCGGAGAATTCGGCGAAGTGTCTCGAGTAGACAGAGAATTCAGTTCTTCAGATCTTGGTTTAGGTGTTCTTGCGAACCTTGCTGGTGAGGTTGTTTCCCTCGATGGTCTCACCTATGCGGTCCCCTTGACAGGCGCACCCCGCCTCCTAGAACACAATGAAGGTCTTGCATTTGCAATTTCTGCACGAGGTGGAACCCAGTACCACCTAGAACTTTCTGAAGGCACGCTCAACGCCACGACACTACTTCAACACATAGACACCCTGATTGATGTTCATCATGAGGATTCTGAAAAAATTGTTGCAACTGTCCGCCTCCACACCACCTTCTCTCGGGTATTACTCAGGACAGTCGCACCACCACAGTCACATAGTGAAGATCTCGAGACTGTCATTGCGCATGAGCAGAGGTTTGAGCATTACAACTGGCCGGGCACACTCGTTGGATTTAGGTTTCCAGACAACCACGCAGCACATGCTGACCCGTCAGTTGAGGCGGTTGATGGAAAGATTATCGCTGGACTCCACCTTCATGGAATTTCAGACAACCGTGACTCGGGCGGTCATCTACATGAATTCGATATAGCCGAAGTCTCAAAACACCCTGTCGAGCTAACCGTGACGTTAGATGAGCTGGAAACTATCACGTAACCAGCCGCTCACAGGTTCTAGAACTTCACGTGCTGCATCACCCAGGAATGCATGGTGACCGCTGCAGCCGCACTGGCATTGATGGACCGTGTTGAGCCAAACTGAGTGATTTCAATGACGGCATCTGCTGCTGCTATGGCTTCGGGTGATAACCCCGGTCCTTCTTGGCCGAAAAGAAAGACACATTTTGTGGGCAGATCAAAGGTTTCAATTTTGACGCAACCGGGAACATTGTCAATGGCCAGGATCGGCAGGTCATGTTCTTTCGCGAATGCCACAAGGTCGGCAATGGTTTCGTGGTGAAGGACGTGCTGGTAACGGTCGGTAACCATTGCCCCACGCTTATTCCATCTCTTGCGTCCAACAATGTGAACAGTGTCGGCAGCAAACGCATTAGCTGAGCGCACAATCGACCCGATATTCATATCGTGTTGCCAGTTTTCAATCGCAACATGGAAGGGGTGACGCTTCTCGTCCAAATCAGCAACGATGGCTTCCATGCGCCAGTAGCGGTAACGGTCAATAACGTTTCTGGTGTCTCCAAGCTCCAAGAGCTCTGGGTCATACCAAGGATCTGTGGGGTGTTCTCCAACCCATGGGCCAACACCAGAGGTGCTGAGCTCATGGGTGGGGGAGTCGGGATTACTGGGGTTCAAGGCCGAGGTCTTCCAACCCGATGGCATAAAAGTAGGGGTATCCCGCAGACTCTATTCGTTGGCGAGCATCTGTTGCACGGTCCACAACGACGGCAACACCAGCAACTTCTGCTCCAACTTTTTCTAACGCCTCAATGGCTTTCAAGGGGGAGCCGCCTGTTGTGGAGGTGTCCTCGAGAACCACAACGCGTTTTCCGGTCAGGTCAGGTCCTTCAACCTGACGACCACGACCGTGGTCTTTGGGTTCTTTGCGGACGACAAAAGCGTCATACGTCTTGCCCCGTGCTGCACCTTGGTGAAGCACCGCAGTAGCGATGGGGTCAGCCCCCATGGTCAAACCACCAACCGCATCAACATCAGGAATTTGAGCTAGAACATCCAGCATGACCTGACCGATTAGTGGGGCAACCCGGTGGTCGAGGGAAATCTTGCGCATGTCCACGTAATACGTCGCTTTTTTGCCACTGGTGAGAGTGAAGTCTCCGTGAAAAACAGCTTCATTCTTAATGAAGTCGATCAGTTGGTGGCGCGCATCGGTCATAGTGTTCAGTTTAGTCGCTGGTCTCAATCAGATTGGGGGCTCAGCCGGTAACCTAGAACCCATGCGCATCGCCAGCTGGAACGTGAACTCCATACGTGCTCGAGTAGACCGCGTCACGGACTATCTGGTTCGTGATGATGTTGATGTGCTGTGCATGCAAGAAATTAAATGCCGAGACACCCAGTTTCCCTACCAAGCCTTTGAAGACATTGGTTATGAGGTTGTCCTTCACGGTCTGAACCAATGGAATGGTGTGGCTATAGCCTCACGCCTGCCCATTGAAGATGTCGAACGGGGCTTTGCGTCTCAACCTGGGTTTGGGGAACCTGGCGAGGATGGAAAACCACCGTTGGAAGCAAGGGCTATCGGGGCAACTATTGACGGTGTTCGGGTGTGGAGTTTGTATGTGCCCAATGGCCGTGAACTTGATCACCCCCACTATGACTACAAGCTTCAGTGGCTGCACAACCTTGCGGCTGAAACTTCGGAATGGCTGAGCTCATCCCCGGATATGCCATTGGCTTTATTGGGAGATTGGAACGTTGCTCCCTTCGACACAGACGTGTGGGATCTCAGCGAGTTTGTGGGAAGCACCCATGTCTCTGCGTTAGAACGCGAAGCATTCTTTGCTTTTGAGGCTATTGGCCTCAAAGACGTCGTGCGACCGTTAGTTCCGGAAGGCTATACCTACTGGGATTACAAACAACTTCGTTTTCCCAGAAACGAAGGCATGCGGATCGACTTCATTATGGGTTCGCCAGCTTTTGCCAACATGGTCGACAGTGCGTATATCGCCCGCGATGAACGAAAGGGCGATGGCCCTAGCGATCACGTTCCCGTGGTTGTGGATCTTGCTCGCGAGGGCGACGACGAAGATAGGCCGATGATTTGGTAGCCACACAAAAATCAATTGTTCTGAGCATCGGCCTGTTGTTGGCCAACATTTTGCTTGTCGGAATAATGTTCCTTCCCGCAGTATTTTTGACCATGGCATCAACAGGGTGCCGTGACGGATGCCCGATGCCCGTTGTCATCAGTGGCATCTGGATTGCCGTGATTGCTCCCAGTGTGGTGTTTGTGATTTCACTGGTTGTCTCCATCGTGAAGTTTGTGAAACACGAAAGCGCCGTGAAAATGGCAGTGATTGGATTGCTGGGTTCTTTCGGAGCATTCTGGCTTGGGGTTGCCCTGGTCTTCCTGGCCCAGATTTAATACTCGGGAGTATTTTCCTCAATCAACTGGGCAAGGTTGATGTTCTTAAACTCTTTGAGTCGTTTCTCACGCTCCTGCTCATAGTTCTCATCACCAAAGACCATGACTTCGGTGCGATCAAGAGAGCGTTCCATTTCTCGCGCGAGTTCACCCCAGGCCATGGCATGCGCTCGCCGGATAAACTCTTCCACCCACGCCTCGTTCTCAGAATGGTCAACCAGACGGTCTGCAATCATTTCGAGGGTGTCTCGCCTCGTGGTGAGATTCCCTAGATCTCCTCGGCGATAATCATTGCGGTACTGTGCTTCGCCACGTTTTCCTTGAGCGCGCTTAATGTCTTCTTGAATGAAGGCAGCTTGGCTTCGGGACTCTTTGACGAGGTCCTCAAGAATTTCCAGAGCACTGTCGAGAAACAAGCTGGGATCAAAGCCGTCTTCCCCGGTGATGGCCTGAACCAAGATTTTGTTCTTCAGGGACATCAGCCCTGCCTGGATAGACATGGCCTCACCATCGTCAGCTGCTTCTTCTACGGTGGGAAGAGTGAAGGGGGTGTAGACGGGTTCATCAGATGACGTGGTGCGCCACCAGCGCCATTGAACCATCGACAACCTCCGAAAAAATGTTGTCTTAAGACTATCGAGCTGAGATTGATCGCAGCAGAGAAAAGAGGGTATTAACCCCGGCCCGTGAAGTTATCCATGGTGTTGTAGACGCCAAAGATTCGGCCAGCAATGGCATCAAACCATCTGCCCGGAAGCACTCCCTTGAGAAATTTAGATAAATGCACGGTCCACGGCATCATCAGCATGGGTTTGCCTGATTTCATGGCTTTCCACGCTTTGCCCACAACATACTCTGGCTTCATGATGGGGGTAAACAGAGGGCCTTTGACGCCGTCAAACATTCCTGTGGAGATGTAGGTCGGGCACACCGTTGTCACTTTCACATGCGCAAAGCCTTGTTGAACGAGTTCGAGACGAACCGACTCTCCCCACCCAATCAGCGCCCATTTACTCGAGGCATACACACTCATCTTGGGGTTTCCGATAAACCCGGCAGCAGAGGCAATGTTCATAATGCGGGCGGGAACATCACGCTGAATCATTCCGGGTAAAAATTCACCGGTGATATACATCGGAGCCAAGGCGTTGATCTTCATGGTGAGCTCGGTGTCTGTGTCATTGACGTGATCCCAGAAATACGTTCCTCTAACAATTCCAGCGTTGTTGATGATTGCATCAACACCACCGTGAGTGGCAATGACTTTCTGTGCAGCTTTTTCAATAGCTGTTCGTTCAGAGATATCAACCATCATGGGCTCAATAACTGTTGTGGAACCGGCTTCGGCTCGAAGCTGCGCCGCAGTTTCCTTCAGCGCTTCTGTATTGATATCCCACAAGATAACGGCGCCGGCACCTTCAGCAACGGCCCTGTGCGCATAGAGCTTGCCCATGCCCATTGCGGCACCGGTGATGAGGATTCGGGATCCAGCAACATTAAAGTCCATGGTTATAGCGTACTCACGCACAATTTTTGATTTAAGCAACGAATATTTGCTAAAAAGCGGGATTATTTGCTAAATATACGCAACATTTCGCTAAAAACAGCGCGAGAACTGCGTTAGCGTTGTCTTATGAACACAGTTATGGAACACACTCTCTCTGAGACCGAACTGGCCAACCACCCAGCGTGGTTAGCAGTGAAGAATTCTGCGGTTGCTCTTCAAGCACTGCAGATTAAAGATGGTTCTATTCCTGACACCAGCAAGCACACCCAGGCTGCCGAGCACGTGAACACATTGCGTTCGGGTATCGCCGAGCTAGCTCCCTTGTTCCCGCACGACGCGTCCTACCTCGACGCTGTCATTGCAGATCTCACCCTCTGGGCTGACTCTGGTTTTGCAGAGCCAGACTTTCTGGCGTCCATTTTGGAATTTGCTCCTGCAAGCCAGCGTGTAGATGGTGCCCGCCACCTCGTTGTGTTCCCGATGTACACCCAAAACGGAAGCACCAACCGTTTTATTGAAGCAGTCCTTGTCGAAGTGATGTGGCCCGAGTTCATTGCTGAACTTGAAGCAACAAACTATGGCAACAAACTCTTTGTTCCGCTGCGTTTTATTGATTTCACCCCTGGCTATGACACCAACTCAGCGACCTTGTTTCCTGAGTCCGTTGCTATGCGTGAAGTTCCTGCTTTTACCTGGGGGGCAATTTTTCAGGACCGTGAAGCTGCACGCTTCGGTGTCGTTGTCAAAGCAGCAGCTGAGATTACTGGTCTTGAGATGCCCGAAGATGCTCTGGAACTTCTGAACAGCCAGAAGCTGGCAGAAAAAACTTTCATCATGTGGGACCTCATTCATGACCGCACCCACATGAGTGGAGATCTTCCCTTTGATCCCTTCATGATCAAGCAGCGCATGCCCTTCTTCCTCTATGGCTTAGAAGAATTGCGCTGTGATCTCACAGCATTCCGTGAGTGCGTGATCATTTCTCGTGACGAGAACGCAGATGCTGAAACTCGTCAGCACGCCAAGCTCGTGCAATACGCGATTATTTTTGACCGCATTTTTCGTTTTGCCATGACCGGTACACGCGTGCGTAACTATGACGCTGTTGCGGGTCAGCTGATGTTTGCCTGGATGCACCAAAAGGGTGTCCTGCACTGGACAAACAACAAGCTCTCTATTGACTGGACCGAAGTGCCTGATGTTGTTGTGGAATTGGGTAACGCGATAGATGAGCTCTACTGGAGTTCCATTGACCGTCCCAAGATTGCACACTGGTTAGCTGCCTATGACTTAGTTGCCCAAACATTGACCCCGCACCCCGGTTCTGTGTGGGCAAAGGGTGCTGACGCTCTTCCAGTGTTGGGTGCTCCTGGCGAGATGACAGATCAACTGTTGGATGACGAATTCCCGCTGTCAATGTTCTATGAAGCATTGCAGCGCAAGATCGCTCCGGTGATTGAATCCACTAAGGGAATTCGCGCGTAAGCTGGCTGTATGCAGCGTGTACATGATGCCGCCTGGCGCGGTTTTGCTTCCGATAACTATGCCGGTGTTCACCCAAAAGTTCTTGAGGCATTAGCAGCCGTCAACGGGGGACATCAGGTTGCCTACGGTGAGGATGTCTACACCGAGCACCTCCACCAGGTGATGACTACTCACTTTGGTATGGGTATTGAGGTGTTCCCTGTCTTTAATGGCACCGGGGCAAACGTGATGAGCTTGCAGTCCATGCTTCCTCGCTGGGGTGGTGTGATCTGCGCTCAAACAGCGCACGTCAACAACGATGAATCCAATGCGCCAGAAGCAGTGGGTGGTATTAAGTTACTGACCGTTCCAACTCCTGATGGCAAACTCACCCCGGAACTCATCGACCTCCAGGCTCATGGACGAGGAGATGAACACCGTGCACAACCGCTGGCTGTCACGATTACCCAATCGTCTGAGTTGGGTACCGTCTACACACCTGAAGAAGTCAAAGCGATTGCCGATCACACGCACTCTCTCGGGATGAAACTTCACATGGATGGCGCACGTATTTCTAATGCGGCTGCGTCACTGGGTGTGCCCTTCCGTACTTTTACCCGCGATGCGGGTGTTGACGTTCTGAGCTTTGGGGGAACAAAGAACGGCCTAATGGGGGCTGAGGCCATTGTGGTGCTTAATCCTGATGCCGTTGAGGGTCTGATTTATCTCCGCAAGATGAATATGCAGCTTGCCTCCAAGATGCGCTTTTTCTCCGCCCAGCTTGTTGCTTTGCTAGAAGGTGACCTGTGGCACCACTTGGCCAACCACGCCAATAAAATGGCACAGCGTTTGCGCGGTGCACTAGAAGGTGTCGATGGACTTACCTTCACACAAAATACGCAAGCAAATGGTGTCTTTGTTATTTTGCCTCCGGGTATTGCTGACGAGCTTCGTAAAGAGTTCCGTTTCTATGACTGGGATGCCAACACCGGTGAGGTTCGCTGGATGTGTGCGTGGGATACCACCGAAGATGACGTGGATTACTTTGCCGATGCAGTCAAGGCTGTTCTCGCCGCACGTTAGAGTTTTTTCGTGACGCAGATCATTGCCTTTGGAACTCAACACGACAAAGCGCGTCTGGTCGCCCCGTTCTTCAGTGCCGTCCCTGAGATCACGCTTCGTGAGGTAGCAATTGACACTGATCAATTCGGAACGTTCTCCGGGGATGTTCCTCGAGTTCTTTCACCGTATGAGTGTGCTTTACAAAAAGCGAAGCTCGCAGCCCAAGCGGCTGGGACACGATTCGGATTGGGATCAGAAGGCTCCATTGGTGTTCACCCAGCCATGCCATTCATCACCAGTGATGTGGAACATCTGGTGCTCTGGGATGAGCAGGAAAAGGTCGCACTCACCGAAAGCGTTCTAGGCCCTATTGCAACAGTAACGGGCACCTATTCGTCCTGGGAAGAATGCCGTGAGGCACAGGTGAATCACTCCTTTGAGGGGCATCTTCTTATCTGTCGCTCTCCCGATCAGCCCAGTGTGGTGGTCAAAGGAATTCGTAGCGAAGAGGAACTTCATGCCGCGTTTCTCACCTGCCAAGCTCAATCGGGAGAGCTACTCGTGACGGTGGAAAGTGACCTCCGAGCTATGTGTTCGGTGTCCCGCCAAAACAATATTTCTGCCGTGGCTGAAAAATTGGCCGCACGACTTTCCAGATCGTGTCCATCCTGTGAAAAGTGGGGATGGGGTCAGGAGAAGAATCTCTACGGAGCTCCGTGCTCGGACTGTGGAACGATTTCAAACCATGCATTACGCGAGAAAGTGCTGGTGTGCGAATACTGCCAGTTTGAGCACACTCAAGAGACCTTCTCTTCTTGTTCACCTGCGCAGTGTGGCGTGTGTAATCCCTAAGCGATGAGCTGAGCAAACCAGACCATTAATGGAATGCCCACAAGGAGGTTGAACGGGAAGGTAATTCCCAAACTGGCGGTGAGATAAAAACCAGGGTTTGCCTCCGGCAAGGACAGCTTCACTGCTGCTGGAGCGGCAATATAGGACGCACTGGCACACAAGATTCCAAACACGGCAGCACCACCGGGAGACATTCCGACCCCGACGGCACCGAGCACGCCCAGCAGCCCAATTCCAACCGGGAACACAATGGCGAAGACCAGCAGACCCCAACCAGCTTGAGGAAGTTCTTTAAGGTGAGATCCAGCCTGAATACCTAGT
>JBIIGO010000058.1:0-7300 GCA_044236405.1 Aurantimicrobium sp. | reverse complement strand
TAAGAACAGGGTAAGAAGACCAGCAAACAATCCGGTGAACAGGGGTTCAACTCGGCTGTACCCATCGGGGCCAGCAACAAAACCAATAATCAAACCACCGACGAGCAACACAATAGATTTTCCGGTGAGCACCTCATGCAGCAGTGGTTTCCATTGTGTTCCCTTTGCAGCTTTACGGGCAAGAACTAAACCGACAATCAAGCCAGGAACTTCCATGATGGCTAACAGTGTGGGCAGATAGCCTTCAGCTTCGAGGCCCATGGAATCGACAAACATCAGCGCTGCCGTGAAGGTCACCAGTGATGTTGAACCGTAGTGGGCGGCAAGGGCACCGCGGTTAATGCTGTCCAGAGGAGTAAGAACCCTGAGCAGCGCGAAAGCTGCAATAGGAATCGTAATTCCAGCAACAAGGGTAAGGATCACCGGAAGGGTGATGGACTCGGGGTTTGCTTCTCGGAGGGACACCCCACCTTTGAGCCCAATGGCTAAGAGCAGATAAATCGAGAGGGCGCTAAACACCTGAGGAGGAATTTCGAGCCGGCTGCGTAAGCCCACCACAATCATGCCGAGCACGAAAGCCAAAACGGGAGGAGAGGTGAGGTTGGTTATGGCAAGCTCGACAGATTCCAAAAGAGCACCTTCCACATATTTGACTAGAAGCATAATACATGAAAAACTATTCAGTAATAACTTTTCTAGATAAGGAATTTCATGGCTGTCGATTTATGGATGTGGTTTGCCGTATTAGGTGCAATCCTCGTGATGTTGGCAATTGATCTCTTTGCCCATCGCAATGCACATGAAATTAAATTCAAAGAAGCAGCCTGGTGGTCACTGTTTTATGTGACCATCGGAATCATTTTCGGTGTGGTCGTTTGGTTTGCCTTTGGGGCCGAGTACGGTCAGCAGTACTACGCCGGATTCATTATTGAAAAGTCGCTTGCCGTTGACAACGTCTTCGTGTGGGCCATTATCTTTGCCACCTTCAGTGTGCCCAGAAAGTACCAGCACCGCGTTCTCTTCCTCGGTGTTCTCGGAGCTCTCGTCTTCCGCGGAATCTTTATTGCTCTCGGTGCGACTCTTCTTGAGAACTTCGCATGGATTCTCTACATCTTCGCTGCCTTCTTGATCTTCACCGGTATCCAGATGTTGCGCACCAAGGACGAACACAAAGACCCTGCAGACTCCAAGTTCTTCAAGTGGTTCTCCCGTGTCGTCCCTACAACCAACAAGTACTACGATCAGAAGTTCTTGATTCGCAAAAAGGGCATCCTGCTCGCAACCCCGCTTCTGGGTGTTTTGGTTCTGGTGGAATTCACCGACATTATTTTCGCGGTGGACTCCATTCCCGCTATCTTCGCGGTAACCAGTGAGCCTTTCTTGGTCTTCACCGCAAACGCCTTTGCTATCTTGGGTCTTCGTGCCATGTACTTCCTATTGGCAGACTTGATGCACCGCTTTATCTACCTCAAGATTGGTTTGGCATTCGTGCTTATCTGGGTGGGTATCAAGATGGGTCTGCACGACATATACAAGGTTCCTACCTGGCTGTCCTTGGTCATTATCATCACAGTCTTGTTTGTTGCCATTTCAGCCAGCTTTGTTGTCAGTAAGGGCAAAGAAGCTAAGCCGATTGTTGAAGAACCACGCCCGCAGCTTCCTGAAGCAACTCCAGAAGAAATTGCGGAACTGGAATCAATCTGGAAAAAGCCTGCTAAGAAGTAACTATGTCTAAGTGGACCTTCCTCACTCATCACGCACACGTGTTGGTTGCGGTTGCCCAGACACCTAATCTGACTGTGGATCAGATTGCTGCCAAAGTCGGAATAACTTCGAGGGCAACGGCAGGTATTTTGAATGACCTGGTGGATGCTGGGTATATCGAAAAAGACAAAGTAGGCCGCAACAACAGCTACACCGTTCACGGAGAAATTCCGTTACGTCATCCTCTTAACAAGGACACACAGGTAGCAGATCTGCTGGCGTTATTTCCTACTCACGCCCAGGTGTAGCGCGAGGTCACCTAGTCCAAGACATGAAGTTTTTCTTGGCGTTCTAACTGTTTGAGCTGTCTGAGTTTTTTCGCTCGCGCCCGCTTGCTATCGCTAGCCGTTGGGAGAGACTGGGTTCCTGGTATCAGAGGATATTTCTCTCCCACCGCTTGGGCATGATCCCAGCCTCGTTTCACGTAAATAAACCCGATTATGTACAGCACGATAATGAGGGCAATTTCAACGCTGAAGATAGCCCACGCTTGGAAGCTGCCATTGATGACCAACAAGTTCGTAGCAACTACTGCCAACAGAACAAAGACCTTTCCCTTAATGGTGCCCACCGTTCCATAGCGTGCAACATCAGTAGAAATAAGAGCAACGGCAAGCAGAGGCTCCAAGGCATATTGATTGGCAATGATGGCCGCTTCAATTCCTAACTGTGACCCAATGCTCAGCCCAACCCAGGCAATCAAAGAACCCAAGATAAAAGTGAATTGGAAAGATTGACGTGGTGTTAACACAAAGACTCGTTTGGATGCATGAGTGAGCGCCACGGTGATGGCTACCAGCACAATAATGACAACAAAGCTCACCGGCGAGGCCACGAGAAGTTCAACAAAGAAAACCGAACCAATAATGCCGCCAGTACCCCAGCCAAATGTCAGACGCATCACTTCCGCGACAGCAATACACACCAACATCACCAGCGGGAAACTGAGGCTGGTATAAAAAACAGAATCGGGTGTCGTCAGGGGCAGTTGAGGCCCAGATGTTTGACCCAGGGCTGAAACAGAGAAGGTCACGACCAACGTGCTTCCAGTGACGACGGAAATAACACCAGCTGTCCGCAGCCACCCTTGACGAGCGATGTCGTAGGCAGTCAAACCTGGTGTGATGTACATTCCTCCGGCAATGACTATCTCAAAACCAGATAAATAGACCTCATTGTTCATTCCCTTTCCACCGGAAAGGAGGACAGCCGCGGTATGCACAATGGTCGAGGTAAGAATCGCAATGGTTATAATCCATACTTTGGGAAGAGCCATCAACATGGAAAAGAGCTTGATAACACAGAACGACACCAGCGTGAGAACCGCCCAGCCAGCAACATCATCAAAACTGCCACTAGAAATCAGCAGAGCTACGTATGCTCCCGTCATGAGCCCACCGGTAACAAGACGAGTTTTTTGGTATACCAACGCTGCGATGACGACTCCCACGAGAAGTGTCATTCGCATCAAATCAAGTTCAAACATTGTCAGCCTCCACTTCATGGTCGCCATTGTTTTTAATGACGCGGCCGTAGGCGGCGAAAGTTTTGGAAATTTGATCTGCGGGAAAAGAGTGAATGTTTTCTACTAAAACAAACCATGCGTTGGGGTGACCGTGAGACAGGGTGTGCAAAGTACGCAAAGTTTGTTTTTTACTCACGGTTGCGAGCCACCCAATGTGGTGAATTTGCGAAGAGGTGAAACCCTGCCTCTTCAAGATTGATCTCACCTGTGGGTGTGCTGGTCCGATAACTCCGACATGGGGAGTTTGGGCACTCGCTCGCAATGAGTAAGCGAACGCGATGGAACGCAAAGGCCTATCCCATCGGTTGACCAAAATAGGAACCATCACTTTCCCGGGAGCAATTGTTTGTGCCCGCTCGATTGCTTCGGCCGCAGACTGTGGGTCATTAGCTCCACCAACATTGCTCAACCGCATGAGTGTTTCGTGATCAATAATTTCCCACCCGGTTTCAGAGTCGGGCTCGGTGGTGACGTTGGTCAACCCTGAGATAGCGTCAACCTCTGAGATGCCAACCACCTCAGCAAGAGCAAGAGCTGTTCGAACATTTGTGGGGTGGTGACCGTTAATGACCGGTGTTTTGTCATCGGGAACCAAATGAATAAAAGTGACCTTGTTTTTGTGAGCCCACCATCTCATTACCTTGAGGGATTCTTCATTTGATTCACCGGTGATCAAGGTGGTCACATCTTTGAGGGGACTCAAGGTGTTTTTGGTGATGTTTGCCAGAGTGTCACCTTCGTCCTCGAGGTGATCTAGACGGATGGTTGGAATGATAATGATGGGAGCTCGGATAACCCGGTTTTTCACAAAGGCAATAAGCCGGGGTGCAACAGCCATGCACTCAAAAACCCCAGCTTTCGCTCCATCGCGATCTGCGCGAATCAACACATCTGCCATTTCTGAAGCAGAGACAGGGCCGAACCGGAATGTGTTTGTCACGTGACCATCGACGTGAATTTCTTGAGCGACAGTGCCGGTGATTTTCGCATAGGTCGGTATTCCATTATTTGCAAGCAAGGATCTAATGAGTCTGACGGTTCCAGATTTTCCTCGAGATCCCAGTACCAAAATACGCAAGGGAATATTTTTGCGGGCTTTCTTGAGTTGATAAGCCTGAAGAGAAAGCAATCCAACTAAAAGAGCGAAGGCCAAGGCACTGACCACAAAAGGAATCCACACCATCATTTCCCCATTGATAGTTACTCACGAGAGTCTAAACCTGTTGCGGAAATAAAAACAGAGTTAACTCGAAGTACGAAGTTGGATCACATTTCCCCAGGGATCGTCGACAAATACGCTGCGGCCATCATCTTTTACCTGGTGGCCTTTTTCTTTCAGTCTTTCTGTGACTTTGTGAAGTTCTTCGGTGTGTGGCAACACAATGTCAATCTCACCTAATCCCAATGTTTGCTGCCTTCGACCAGCACCGCAGCTATTCCATATGTTTAGACCCATGTGGTGGTGGTAACCACCGGCACTCATAAACAACGCAGTATTGCGCAAATTAAAAGTGAGATCAAACCCTAAATGGTTGCTATAAAACTCTTTGGCAAGGTCAATATCTCCAATTGAGAGGTGAACGTGACCTACGGAAGCGCCCTGATGGGTTAACTCTTCTGAGAGCTCAAGAGAAAAGTGATCTGTGATGAACTGCTGAGGATCTAGATAGAGGGTGTCCATTTGGATGGACCCATCAATCCAGGTCCACAAACTTTGATCCCGATCCCAATACAGTTCAATCCCATTACCCTCAGGGTCATCGAAGTAAAAAGCTTGAGAAACCAAATGGTCTGCACTCCCGGTATACGTTCCTGGTGCTTTCGTTGCAACGGAAAAAACGGCAGCAGCAAGGGCTGCTTGTGTTTCGAACAAGATTGCAGTGTGAAAAAGACCGGCCTGTCCAGGGCTTGCGTGCTTGAGCTCGGGAGCATGAACAAGCTGAACTATTGGGACTCCATTTCGCCCCAAGATAACCGAGGATTTCTTTTCACTGAGCTCCTGCAGAGTAATCACATCTCGGTAATACGCCCGCATAACACCTAGGTTGGCAACCTTGAGTGTGACAACACCCATGTGTGTCTCGGGGGCTAAGGAGATGCTCATATCTATGCCAACGCGGTGAGAGAAGTTTTTATGCCCCGGGGCTAACGGCCTTCTAGGTCATCATCGATTTTGGCGTCCTCAAGTTTTTTCAGTTCACGTTTATCCAAGGCAAAAATGGGTAGCAGAACGTGAACTACCGGACCAATGGTGAAGGCATAGAGCACTGTTCCTAATCCAACGGACCCGCCGAAAGCCCAACCCATGCCCAAAACCACAAGTTCGATAATGGTGCGCACCAACCACACTGGTCTGCCTGTGACTCTGACCAGCCCGGTCATGAGGCCATCTCTGGGCCCAGGCCCAAGCCCCGCACCGACATACATGGCGATACCCACCCCGTTAATCAAGATGGCTCCGACGAAATACAGAACACCCCACCAGTAGTTGGGAGCAGGTTCCAAAATGGTCATGAAGTAGTCAATGGAGAAGCCAATAGTCAACGCATTCAGGATGGTTCCTAGGCCAAGTTTCTGCTTGAGAAAAATCCAGAAGAACATCACGATGAAGCCCACAAACACGACAACCTGACCAATAGGTATTCCGGTTTGAACAGAAATTCCTTGGTGGAAGGCATCCCAAGGATCAAGGCCAATGAGTGCTTCCAGCATGATGGCAAATGCCAAACCACAAATGACGAGGCCGACCATCACATAAATAATGCGAATCCACATAGCGGGACCACCGGGAGCAGGAAGCTCAAAAATGGCGTTGAGAAAACGAGGCACGCTCTAAGGCTAAGAGCAAAGTGGCAAAAAAAGAAAAGACGCGGGAGAGAAAACTCCTGCTAGTCCATGAGACGCGTAATGAGTTCCTCGTAGCGGGCAGAGGTTTGCTTCACAATGTCTGTGGGAAGTTCAGGAGGTGTGCCTTTTTTGTCCCAGTTGGCAGAAAGCCAATTACGAACAATCTGCTTATCGAAGCTTTCCATTTTCTCTGCAGGAGTTGTGCCGCGTTGATACATTTCTGCGTCCCAATAACGAGATGAGTCTGAGGTGAGGACTTCATCAGCAAGAGTCATCTGGCTAGTTGTTTGGTCTCTTCCAAACTCAAATTTGGTATCGGCCAGGATGATTCCTTTGCGGGCAGCGATGGAACTGGCTTTGTTAAAAATCGAGAGGGAAAGATCGCGTAGTTCTGTCGCCACCGCTTCGCCGACAATCTCTGCACTTCGCTCAAAGGTGATGTTTTCATCGTGTTCACCCAAAGGAGCTTTCCACGCGGGAGTGTAAATCGGCTCAGGAAGTTTGTCGCCCTCTGACAGGCCAGCAGGAAGTTCAACTCCACAAATGCTCTGACTCTGTTGGTATTCAGCCCAGCCGCTGCCTGAAAGATAGCCTCGAACCACGCACTCAATGGGATACATCTCAAGGTTGGCAACCAGCATTGCCCGTGATCTCACGTCTTCAGGAATAACTCCTTCTCTCAGATGATTGGGAACGTCAAGCTGGTTAAACCACCACAAACTCAGTGAGGTGAGTAACTCACCTTTACCGGGAATGCCTGGGCTCAGCAC
Organism: Aurantimicrobium sp.; assembly: GCA_044236405.1. GTDB lineage: Bacteria > Actinomycetota > Actinomycetes > Actinomycetales > Microbacteriaceae > Aurantimicrobium. The sequence goes on along the minus strand of JBIIGO010000058.1, from coordinate 394 downwards.
GTGGTCAAAGGCACTGACTCGATCACTGGCGACAACCAGAACATTCTCTGAGGATTCAAGTGATTGGCCTGAGGGAACATACAGGTCACGAACCTTCCCTGAGTAAACGTGATCCCACCCAGCAAGGTGTGTCATGACACAACCTTCGCGGCAATATCTGTGCGGTACTGGCCACCATCGAGGCCAATCAGGTTCATGCTTTCATAGGCACGAGACCGTGCCTCAGCGAAATCAGAACCTGTTGCGACAACACTGAGGACTCTGCCTCCATTTGCGACAAGGTGGTCATCTTGTTGAGTTGTTGCAGCGTGGGCAATGTGGACACCACCAACGGCTTCGGCTTCAGACAAACCAAAGAGAACTCTTCCTGTGATGGGAGTATCGGGGTAGTTCT
>JBIIGO010000134.1:0-5985 GCA_044236405.1 Aurantimicrobium sp. | reverse complement strand
CTGAGCTATTGGACGGCTTATCTCAAAGCGAATTTCCCCGCAGAATATATGGCCGCTCTACTAACATCTGTGGGGGACTCAAAAGACAAGCTGGGAATCTATCTTTCTGAGTGTCGGCGTATGGGTGTGAATGTACTCCCGCCAGATGTAAATGAATCAGATGGTGTTTTTTCTGCGGTGGGTTCAGATATACGTTTTGGAATGGGGGCTATTAGAAACGTTGGTTTTGGAGTTGTCGAACAGATAAAGGCAGCTCGAGTGGAGAAAGGTCGCTTTGAGAGCTTCCATGATTTCCTCAAAAAAGTGCCTGTGCAAGTGGCTAATAAAAAAACAGTTGAGTCCCTGATCAAAGCTGGTGCTTTTGATGCGATGGGCAATACACGTCGATCGTTAATTGAAATCCACGAGCAAGCTGTAGAGGCTTCTGTTGGCCTCAAACGAAACGAAGCTGTCGGGCAAGTCGATTTATTTGCTGACATGTTCGAATTTGACGAGGAAAGTAACACAGTTCCTGATCGCCCTGAATTTTCTAAGCGAGACAAACTAGCTTTTGAACGAGAGATGCTTGGGCTTTATGTTTCGGATCATCCTCTTGCCGGTCTAGAACTTCACCTAACTAAACACGCCAGCACAAGCATTGTTGACCTGACAACGAGTGATTACACAACCGATGGAGACATAGTCACGTTGGCTGGATTGGTCACCGATGTTCAACGCCGAATTGCTAAAAAATCCGGAAATGCTTATGGAATCATCACCTTAGAAGATTTCGGAGGTGAGATTGACATCATGATGCTTGGTCGCACGTACCAAGAATTCGGTGCAGGAGTCCACACAGATCAAGTCCTCGTTGTTAAGGGTCGTGTCAATGTACGAGATGATGGGCTAAATATTCAAGCAATGAGTATGTTCCCTCCAGAGATATCTTCAACTACTGCTCAACAAGGTCCTCTAAAGCTGATGATGGCTGAAACACGAGCTACATCATCAGTTATTGCAGAGCTCAAAGAAATCTTCCTTCGACACCCTGGTGATTCAGAAGTTCACATGACACTTACTCGCTCTGGTTCTGAAAGAATTTTTGAACTTCCAGATCGTGTTCTAGTCTCCCAGGATCTCTTTGGAGAGATTAAGTCATTACTTGGTCCTGGATGCCTGGTTTAGAAAACTACACTGGTCACATATGTTGAGAACACTTGATTTACGAGGGCAGACCCTTACACGCCACGATCTATTGCCGTTGATACCTCGTGTTTCTGTAGGCGAAGACCATGCTGCTTCTATCGCCCGTAAACTCATCCTTGAGGTTCGAGAACGTGGAGAGGCCGCTCTTCGCCAGCACACACACGAATTTGATGGTGTTTCTGACCATCACATACGCGTTCCTCAAACGGATATTGATAAGGCTGTGACCACGCTGTCGCCTGAGCTCACAAGATCACTAGAGATTGCGATAGATCGGGTTCGGCGTGCATCGACAGCCCAGATACCTCAACAGCAGACTACTGAGGTGGCTCCAGGCGCACAGATAACCCAACGATGGATTCCCGTTGAACGCGCAGGGGTTTATGTTCCTGGTGGGAAGGCCGTATATCCCTCTAGTGTGATTATGAATGTGGTACCTGCACAAACAGCCGGTGTTCCTCACATCACACTAGTTTCCCCGCCGCAAAAGGATTTTGATGGGCAAATTCATCCCACAATTTTGGCAGCTGCAGGACTTCTTGGAATTACGGATGTTTATGCAATTGGTGGGGCTTCCGCAATCGGTGCTCTCGCGTATGGTGTTTCTGACATTGATTTAGCTCCGGTGAACGTGATCACTGGGCCCGGAAATGTTTATGTCGCTGCCGCAAAACGCGAAGTTCGAGGACATGTAGGAATTGACTCTGAAGCAGGTCCAACTGAAATCTTGATCATTGCAGATGAAACAGCTCACAGTCGTTTTGTGGCTGCAGATGTTATTTCACAGGCTGAACACGATGAATTAGCTTCCTCTGTCGTTGTGACGTGGGATCAGAAGTGGGCAGACCAATTCCTTCATGACCTCTCACCGCTTTCAGAACAGACGTTTCACAAAGACCGTGTACAACGCTCACTTACTGGGACGCAATCTGCTCTTGTGTTAGTCGATGGCCCCCAACAGGCTGTCGACTTCTCGAATGCGTATGCCCCCGAACATCTTGAAATACACACTGTCAATGCTCACTCCTTGTCACTTCTGACCACCAACGCAGGAGCTATTTTCCTCGGCGATTACACACCTGTCAGCTTGGGTGATTACGCGGCAGGATCAAATCATGTCTTGCCAACACACGGCCAAGCCCATTTTTCCTCTGGATTGGGTGCATATACCTTTTTGAAGCCACAGCAAGTCATTGAGTACGACCACGATGCTCTCCGTGAACTTCAAGGTGTCGTTCGCACTCTCAGCGATGATGAATTCCTTCCGGCACACGGCGATGCAGTAGATATTAGGTTCTCCACAGAGGAAGATTGAAGAATGTATTGTCCCTTTTGTCGCCATCCTGACTCTCGAGTCATTGACTCTCGAACAAGTGATGACGGTCTTTCCATCCGTAGGCGTAGACAATGTCCAGAATGTAGTGGTCGTTTTTCCACTCTAGAGACTGCGTCTCTCTCGGTCATTAAACGTTCGGGAGTCGTCGAGTCCTTTAGCCGCGAAAAAGTGGTATCTGGTGTGCGCAAAGCATGTCAGGGGAGGCCTGTAACTGATGCCGATCTGGCAACACTTGCCCAACAGGTTGAAGAAATCATTAGAGCAACTGGTGTTTCTCAAATTGATGCCAATGAAATTGGTTTAGCAATTTTGCCTCCTCTGCGTGAGCTTGATGAGGTTGCTTATCTTCGTTTTGCGAGTGTGTACCAAGCATTTGATTCGTTAGATGACTTCGAATCAGCTATCACGGTGCTCAGGGCAGATAATCAGGAAAGTTCCTAATTTGTCTCAGAGTACGCATCGACTGTATCGACTCTTCTTCTCATCGTTTCTGCGCAGGCTCGACCCTGAAGTTGCCCATCACCTTGGTGCAGTTGTCATCAAATTAGCTGGTTTACCTCTGATCCGTAGCGTCCTGCGCTACGCCACAACACATCGTGACACGCCGAGCTTTTCTGCTTTAGGGCTAACGTTTTCCTCGCCTTTCGGGATGGCGGCAGGCTTTGATAAAGATGTTACGTTGGTCCGAGGTCTCTATGCCTTAGGTTTTGGCCATGTCGAGGTCGGCACAGTTACTGCACTTGCTCAAGAAGGAAACCCTAAGCCTCGGTTATTTCGTTTGATTGCCGACAACGCACTAATCAATCGCATGGGCTTTAATAACAAGGGTGCCCAGCATGCACAAAAGAAATTACAACGACTCTATCGAGCAAAGAACAGGCCGATTATCGGTGTAAATATAGGCAAATCACGAACTGTTGCTGTCGAAGACGCTATTGGCGATTACCTCACAAGTACAAGGTTACTTGCACCATTTTCTGATTATCTTGTAGTCAATGTCAGCTCACCCAATACTCCGGGACTTCGTGGACTTCAAGAATTAGAAAATCTGACTCCGTTATTACAAGCGGTGAAAGCAGAAGCTGGAGATAAGCCACTTCTGGTAAAGATTGCTCCTGATCTCACAACAGACCAGATAGAAGCAATCACTCGTCTTTCTGTTTCTTTAAAGCTTGAAGGAATTATTGCGACGAACACAACCATTAGTCGAGAGGGCTTGCTCACCTCGTCGCAGATTCTTGAAGAAATTGGTGCTGGGGGATTATCCGGTCGGCCGCTAGTCGAACGCTCATTTGACGTGCTTCAGATCATTAGACGAGTTGCCCCCGCTGATTTCTGCATTATTTCTGTAGGTGGAGTCAATACATCAGAGGATGTTCAACAGCGCCTTCAAGCTGGAGCTACATTAGTTCAGGGTTATACCGGCTTTGTCTACAATGGGCCGTTCTGGGCAAGCACAATAAATAAACAGCGCGTTCGCGGCTGAATCCTTTACTGAGGGTATTCTCGACGCTTTACCTGGGGCTTGGGAAGTCGTAATGAACGCATTTGTAAACTGCGCATCGCCGCATACCAGCGAACGCCTTTTTCCATGCTTCCGAACTTTTGTGTAACTTTCTTGCGGATTTGCATACCAACAAACGATGCATCAACAATCACTAGCAACACAAATACCCAGAGTACGAGAGTGGAAGTAACTTGCACGTCATAGATAGGGATGAATGACATCACGATGACAAGCAACATGAATGGGATCATGAGTTCACCCAGGTTGTAGCGTGCATCTACATAGTCACGTGCAAACTTACGTTGAGGTCCACGATCCCTTAGTGGAAGATATTTTTCTTCACCTTTAGCCATTCCAATTCGTGCACGATTACGCTCTTCAGCAAGCTTTGCTTTATTTGCGCGAGCAGCTTCTTTGCGGTCACTGGGAACAAGAGGACGCTTATTTGCAGCTTCACGTTCTTTGCGCGTTGGTGTGGGGTGACCCTTGCTTTGTGACTTCGCTGCGGCTGAGACTTCAGGTGTTTCATTGTTTGACGATGACACGATATTCCTTCACACTGTTGACCAATACCCATTAGATTACCTGCATGGACACCTTGCTTTCTCGCGCACAACAACTACTGGACAAAGAATTTGACTTTATCTTGGAGCAACTTGTCGCACTAGTTCGTATTCCTTCTGTTTCTTGGCCTGATTTTGATTCCTCACAAGTTGAAAAATCTGCGAATAATGTCGCCTCCTTAGCGCGTAATTTGGATTTTTTTGATTCTGTTGAGGTGCTTCAGGCGTCAATCGGTGATAGTTCTGAATTAGGTCAACCTGCTGTTGTCGCACGCAAAGACCCAGGTGCTGGATGGCCCACAGTGTTGCTCTACGCTCATCATGATGTTCAGCCACCAGGAAATGAAGATTTGTGGTCCACCCCACCGTTTGATCCCACACTTATCGGCGATCGGTTATTTGCTCGCGGTGCCGCTGACGATAAAGCAGGGATTCTTGTTCACCTTGCAGCACTTCTTCTGCTTGCACAACTGGCCCCAGATAATGCTTTAGGTGTAGTCCTTTTCGTGGAGGGGGAGGAAGAATATGGCTCTCCATCCTTTGATTCTTTTCTGGAGACATATCGCGAGAAATTATCATCTGACATCATCGTTGTTGCAGATTCAGGTAACTGGAGTACTGAGATTCCAGCTTTGACGTCTTCTCTCAGGGGAAACATCACTTTTAATTTAGGTGTTTCAACTCTGGATCATGCACTTCACTCTGGAATGTTTGGGGGAGTGGCACCTGACGCAATGATGGCAATGTCTCTTCTTATTTCCTCGTTCTATGACGACGAAGGAAACGTGGTGATAGCCGGTATTGACGAAGTTGAGGGAGACAACCCGGATTATCCTGAAGAACAGTTCCGTGAAGAAGCAGGAGTACTCGATGAAGTTACTCTCATCGGGGACGGTGATATTGCCTCACAGCTATGGCTGCGTCCTGCTGTGACCGTGACTGGGATAGATTTCCCATCCCTTGCTCATGCCTCCAACACACTTATTCCAAGCGTTACAGCTCGAATTAGTGTTCGTGTTCCACCTGGTGTTGACTCGCATGTTGCATTTCAAGCGATTCAAGACCATTTGCATCACAACAACAAGTTTCATGCTCAGCTGAAGTATTCAGATGTCTCTATCGGCAATGGTTATCTTGTTAGTAGAGATAGTTCTTCTTATCACTCCTACTCTCAGGCGTTAACCGACGTCTGGGGTAGGAAACCAGTAAACATGGGGGTTGGAGGCTCCATCCCATTTATTTCGACATTTGTTGAGACCTATCCTTCAGCACATGTTCTTGTAACCGGTGTTGAAGATCCAGATTCTCGAGCACACAGCCCCAATGAATCGCTGCATGTTCCCTCTTTCAAAAAAGCAATTTTGTCAGAGTTCTTGTTTTTGGCTTTCCAAAAG
>JBIIGO010000069.1:0-6149 GCA_044236405.1 Aurantimicrobium sp. | reverse complement strand
CCCCACGGTGTTGTCCATGCCATTGGCGAGGGAGTGTTGCTTGCGGAAGTCCAGGAGCCTGAAGATCTCTCTATTCTTCTCGAGTGGTCAGATTTTGACCTTGATGGACACAAAGACGGTCATCTGGGTCTTGGATTCGATCTTGCATTAGAAGCTGTCGACAAAACTGGACGCACGCGCCAAGAAATTATGCAGCTAATTCGAACTGATGGTGCCGAGGGGCCGACACTGGTCGAAGAAGCAGCACACTACTTCCGCCTTGATTTGGTGCGAGACAGCAAAGAATTTGATGCGGGATTCGCCATCGTGATTGCTCTGGAACCGGGAACGAAACTGCATTCACAATCAGGGTCTGTGCTCGATCTTCAATCAGGTTCGACAACTCTCATACCTTTTGATTCAGGGACATTCCGGCTTGAGGGTGGCGCTGCTCTTGTTGCCAGGCCCCCGGTGGCACGATGACCCGCTCTATGGCAAGCGGCACAGCTCGAGCACCGCGTCACAATATGCCTTTCTCTCAGAAATCAGTGTGAGGAATCATGACTCAAGCAGCCATCTCACCGATTCTTGATCCCAAGATTCTTGGAACAGGGGTCGTGGTGCGCCAACGGTCAATCGACCGCTTTGCCTTAGCTCATGATGCGTCACACTATCTGCTAGTTCCCGACGTTGTTCTCGTTCCAGAAACGGCAGAAGATGTTGCCAAAATTTTTCGTGCCACACATTCCGCCAAAAAAACTCTTACTTTTCGCTCTGGCGGGACAAGCCTGTCCGGGCAAGGGGTAAGCGATAGCATCCTTGTTGATACTCGTTCACGTTTCCAGAACATCACGGTGGTGGACGACGGCAAGCGAGTATGTGCTCAACCGGGCGTCACTGTTCGAAAAGTAAACGCTCATTTGCTTCGGCACGGTCGCAAACTTGGCCCCGATCCTGCAAGTGAAATTGCTTGCACAATAGGTGGCGTTGTTGCCAATAACTCCAGCGGAATGGCATGTGGAATTGAGCACAACACCTACCAAACTCTTGAGTCGATGGTCTTTGTACTCCCCAGCGGAACGATTATTGATACTTCGGATGCTGATGCTGATACACAGCTGCGATCCCATGAGCCTGATTTGTATCACGGCATTACTGAGCTTCGCGAGCGCATACACGCTAACCCAGAATCTGTCGCTGAGATCAAGAGACAGTATTCACATAAGAACACCATGGGTTATGGGCTGAACTCTTTTGTGGACTTCACGCGCCCTCTCGACATCCTGTCCCACCTCTTTATCGGCAGTGAAGGAACACTCGGTTTCGTCGCAGAGGCACGATTTCGCACGATTGAGATCAAGCCGTTCGTGGCAACAGGGTTGTTGATCTTCTCTGACCTAAGCCAAGCCACTGGTGCTCTGACCGACCTCGTGGCCACAGGTCTTGCAACGATTGAACTGATGGACGCTCAAAGCCTTCGTGCAGCACAAAGACAATCAGACTGTCCTCGGGAGTTATCAGACCTGACCATTACGCACCATGCAGCACTGCTTGTTGAGTTCCAATCATCAACTGCCGAAGAGCTAGATGAGAAAAAAGCCCTCGCCGACACAGTCTTTTCCACACTTCCTGTCATCCATGTGCCTCAGCTCACGTCTGACCAGGAAACTCGAGCAGCTCTATGGCGAATACGCAAAGGCCTGTTTGCTGCTGTTGCTGAAGCTCGTCCCAGTGGAACCTCAGCGCTTCTGGAGGATATTTCCGTCCCCGTTGAAAAGCTTCGGATTGCGTGCGAATCACTGACCTCCATGTTTGAGGCTCATGGCTATGAGGACAGTGTTATTTTTGGTCACGCAAAAGACGGAAACATTCACTTCATGCTGAACGAGCGTTTTGGGGACCCCGATCATCTTGCCCGGTATGAGAAATTTACGGCAGAGATGGTCGATCTCGTGTTGGGGCTCGGGGGATCTTTGAAAGCCGAACATGGCACGGGAAGAATCATGGCACCCTTTGTCCGACGTCAGTTTGGAGACGAACTGTATGACGTGATGAAAGATATAAAAGCATTGTGTGACCCCCACGCAATGTTGAGCCCAGGGGTCATGCTTTCTGACGATCCCCGCTCGTATGTCAAGGACCTCAAAGTCACACCCTCCATTGAAAAAGAGGTCGATCGTTGCGTCGAATGTGGCTATTGTGAACCAGCCTGTCCCAGTAAGAACATCACACTGACACCGCGCCAGCGCATTGTTCTGCGAAGAGAAATGCAGGATGCGGAGGACTCAGGTAATACCGAACTTCTGACAGAGCTTCGCAATGACTTTGAATATGACGGCGTAGAAACCTGCGCTGTTGACGGAATGTGTATGACGGCCTGCCCCGTGGACATCAATACCGGCGACCTTGTCCGCAGGCTACGTCAAGAAAGTAGAAGCGCCCTAGGTCAGAAAATAGGGAAGGCTTCTGCTAGGAACTGGGAGCCGATTACTCGCATGGGCGGGTATGCCATGAACCTCGCCCACGCCTTGCCATCGGCTATTCCCATTGCTGTGACCAAGATGGGGCGCTCTCTCCTCGGTGACGACGTCGTGCCCCTCTATGATCGTGGCCTTCCAAGCGGCGGCCAAGTAAGACCTGAACCGACCACCCCAAAAGATGATGCTGATCTGGTCTTCTTTTCTTCCTGCATCAGCACAATGTTTGGACCAGCGCCAGATTCATTGGGGGTAACGCGTGCCTTTCTCTCGTTATGCGAGAGGGCCGGGATGAAGGTCAGAATCTCAGAAAACTCCTCGTCGTTGTGTTGTGGCACACCATGGAAATCTAAAGGATATTCCGACGGCTACGAACACATGTCATCTCTGGTGATTCCGGCATTGCTCACCGCAAGCGATGGCGGATCGCTCCCTGTTGTCTGTGATGCGGCTTCGTGCACTGAAGGATTAGACACCATGGTTGGGCGCGCTAAACAAGCCGGTTTGTCTCAGGATGCCCTGACCTTTGTTGATGTGATCGAATTTGCCGAGAAGAACCTGCTTCCGCGCCTGAGCGTAACGAAACCTGTTGGCTCTATCGTGATTCACCATACGTGTTCAACAAGCCAACTAGGTATTGACGGGGCGACTGAAAAGATTGCGCGATTCGTCGCGAATGATGTCCACGTGCCCCTCGAGTGGGGGTGCTGTGCTTTCGCGGGAGACCGTGGGATGCTTCATCCCGAGTTGACCGCTTCGGCAACACAAGCAGAAGCAGCAGAAGTCCTCACACGCGACTTTGACGAATATGTCTCAGCGAACCGCACCTGCGAAATCGGCATGACACGAGCAACAGGTCACCAGTATCGCCATATTCTTGAAGTCCTCGAAGAGGCAACTCGCTAAAGTCCCTCTATAAAAAGCTGCAGCCTTTCCCGCTCAGAATTCAGCGGAAAAGGCTGCGTAGCTTGTAAGGCGCTTTAGTTTTCTAGGTCGTAGCGGTCAGCGTTCATGACCTTAACCCATGCGGCAACAAAGTCCTCAACGAACTTCTTCTTGTTGTCATCTTGTGCATACACTTCTGCATAGGCGCGAAGGATGGAGTTTGATCCAAACACCAGGTCAACACGAGTCGCTGTGAACTTAACTTCATTGGTTCCGCGGTTACGAATGTTGTAGTGGTTTTCACCATCTGGCTCCCAGACATAGTTCATGTCGGTGAGAGTGACAAAGAAGTCGTTGGTGAGCTGACCGACTTTATCGGTCAAGACACCGTCTTTGGAGCCAGCGTAGTTTGCACCAATTGCACGCATTCCACCAACCAACACGGTCATCTCTGGAGCAGTCAGACCCATCAGTTGAGTGCGATCGAGCATAAGCTCTTCTGCACTAACGGTGTAGTCCTTCTTCAACCAGTTGCGGTAGCCATCGTGGATGGGCTCGAGGGGTTCGAAAGAGTTGATGTCGGTTTGGTCCTGGGTGGCATCACCACGACCTGGAGCAAATGGAACCGAGATGTCATATCCGGCAGCCTTGGCTGCTTTCTCAACACCAAGGTTTCCGGCCAACACAATCACATCAGCAACACTTGCACCTGTCTCTGCGGCAATAGGTTCGAGAACGGCCAGAACACGGTTAAGGCGCTCTGGTTCGTTACCTTCCCAACTGCGCTGAGGTTCCAGACGGATACGAGCACCGTTTGCTCCACCACGCATGTCTGAGCCGCGGAACGTGCGAGCAGAATCCCACGCTGTGGCAACCATGTCTGCAACAGAAAGCCCCGCTGCATCAATCTTTGCCTTCACTGCCGCAACGTCATATTTTGAGTTGCCTGCGGGGATGGGGTCCTGCCAAATGAGTTCTTCCTGAGGTGCTTCTGGACCAATGTAACGATTACGTGGGCCCATGTCACGGTGAGTGAGCTTGAACCATGCACGCGCAAAGACGTCTGCAAAATAGTCAGGATCTTTGTAGAAGCGTTCGGAGATTTCACGGTAAATGGGATCTTTCACCATCGCCATGTCCGCATCAGTCATGATGGGATTCAAACGTATCTCAGGATTCTCGACATCAACAGGCTTGTCTTCTTCCTTAATGTTGATGGGTTCCCACTGCCACGCACCAGCAGGTGACTTTTGAAGCTCCCAGTCATAGGTGAACAGAAGGTAGAAGTAGCCGTTGTCCCACTTGGTGGGGTTGGTGGTCCATGCGCCTTCAATACCACTGGATACAGTGTCGCGACCAACGCTTCGAGTTGTGTGGTTCATCCACCCCAAACCCTGCTCAGAAATATCTGCCCCTTCAGGCGAAGGACCGAGGTTTGCTGGATCACCGTTACCGTGAGCTTTACCGACAGTGTGGCCACCGGCAGTTAAGGCAACGGTTTCTTCGTCGTTCATCGCCATGCGGGCAAATGTTTCGCGAACCTGAAGCGCTGTTTTCAGGGGGTCTGGGTTTCCGTTAACACCTTCTGGGTTGACGTAAATCAAACCCATCTGAACTGCAGCTAATGGGTTTTCCATCGTTGCGGGATCGTAGACGTCGTCGTAGCGTTCGTCGCTGGGGGCAAGCCATTCTTTTTCAGCACCCCAATAGATGTCGAGTTCGGGCTGCCAAATATCTGGTCGCCCAAAAGAGAATCCGAATGTTTTGAAGCCCATAGATTCGTAGGCGACGTTTCCAGCCAGAATCATGAGGTCGGCCCAACTGAGCTTGTTTCCATACTTCTTCTTGATTGGCCACAATAAACGGCGACCTTTGTCCAGGTTCACGTTATCTGGCCAAGAGTTCAAGGGAGCAAAGCGCTGGTTACCTGTTCCACCACCACCGCGGCCGTCAGCTACACGGTAAGAACCTGCTGCGTGCCAGGCTAAACGAATCATCAGTCCGCCGTAGTGACCCCAGTCAGCTGGCCACCAATCTTGGCTGTCTGTCATCAGGTTGACGAGGTCTTTTTTCAGAGCATTAACATCGAGGCCCTTTACCGCTTGGCGGTAATCAAAATCTGCACCCAAAGGGTTCGTCTTGGTGTCGTGCTGGTGAAGAATATCCAGATTGAGGGCGTTAGGCCACCACTCCATATTGGTTCGTCCAACTGTTGTTAGCCCGCCGTGAACAACGGGGCACTTTCCAGCAGTATCCACTTATTTCTCCTTCTATAACAGCTCAATGTGTTCGAGACGCGAAGACACATCCGCACTTGTATCGTACCTTCTGTAGACAACACCTCGCACGAGGAAAAATTCCCACACAATGGCTTCTACGGCGCAGGAGGTTTTGAATTTTCAGACCACTGTAGAACCCATTTCGGGATCTGGTGTGAATGTCCTACATCTTCGAGAAGGTCTTCTAATTCGTGATGAGTAACCGAACTACCGGTTTTCTTCAGGAACCTCGTGCGCACGATGGCATGTGCACAGAGGGTGTTGCGGGAATAAAACTTTTGCTCCAGGTACACCCACTTCTCATCTAGACCCAGCAGCTGCGTTCTAATCTCGAAAGCTTTTCCAGGATTCAACGAGGAAAAATATGAAATTGTTTGACCGGCGACCACCGGATACCACCCTTGAGCAGAAATCTTTTTCCATACTCCAGAGCGGTACATCAGATCCATCCGCCCGATATCCATCAATGCCAGAAACTTACTATTGTTCATGTGCATCAAGACGTCGAGATCCGTTGGCCACACCCGAA